>CAZUAD010000022.1:0-17054 GCA_964618155.1 uncultured Desulfurococcaceae archaeon | reverse complement strand
AGTGAATAGTATGACTGCAACGAAGAAGAGCCAAGAAAGGTATGAACCAACAGCTACAGCAGCTAACGCTATAGGACCAAGTCTTGAAACGAAGTACGTATCTGCTATGGAGTAAAGACTATCACCTAACTCACTTATTATCATGGGCCATGCAATACTAAACACTCTCTTGGTCAGACTAAATCTATTAACCTCCTTCATACCTAACTAGAGACTAAATCCCTCATTAAAAGCATGTTAGCAACATACTATTGCAAGGCATACTTAATTCTATACACCTTTCTTTACCTAAATGATTACTTACGTGAAATAGTTTTCATTAAACTACCACAAACAAACTTAATAGCCATTAAACTAAGCTTTATTAATTACCCGCCTTAAAATATTAAGAAAGAGGCGACGTAAATGACTGAGAAATTAGCCATTGAAGTTAGAGACTTAGTAAAGATATATCCGGGTAACGTTAAGGGAGTTGATGGCTTAACATTTCACGTACGTAGGGGTGAGATTTACGGTCTAATAGGTCCTAATGGAAGTGGTAAGACAACTACTTTAAGGATATTAGCAACAATAATAAAGCCTACGAGTGGTGTAGCTAAGGTCTTCGGCTACGACGTCGTTAAGAATGCTAAGAAGGTTAGAGAGTTAATAGCATACCTACCTGAGGAGGCTGGAGCATACCGTGATATGAAGGGCATTGAATATCTTAAGTTTATTCTAAGCTTAAGATTTAAAGACGAAAACAGATTAAGTGAAGCCTTAAGGGAAGCATTTAAGATATCAGGTCTAGGTAAGGACTTAAAGAGACCTGTTAAGACATATAGTAAAGGCATGAAGAGGTTATTAGCATTAGCTGCAACACTCTCTCAAAAACCGTCGCTAGCCATATTAGATGAGCCAACAGCAGGTTTAGATGTTGAAAGGAGTTTGGAGATTAGGAATCTAATATTAAAGTATAATAGGGATTACGGTATAACCATATTAATGAGTAGTCATAACATGCTCGAAGTAGAGTATCTGTGTAATCGCGTAGGCATAATATATAAAGGTAGGATAGTGGCTGAGGGCTATGTTGATGAGCTAAGAGAGAGGTATAATGCTAGAAATTTAGAGGAGGTATTCCTTAAAGTCGTAAGAGGTGTCTAAGTTATGAGTTTAAGAAAGCTCATATGGAAGGAGGTTTACGCTACATTAAAGAATCCACAAATAGTCATAAGCATAGTAATGATTCCTGTAATGTTTATGGCTATGGGCGGAATAATTAGCGCTGGTGTACAGGTAGCAAAGCAAGAAATCATTGGCATGAAAATAGCACTAATAGATAATGATGATACATGGTTAACAAGAAATGTAACGTCAATACTAAAGAACAAGTTAAGCAATAGGTTAATCCTTATAAATCAAACAGAATATCTAGAACTTAGCAGAATGGTTAAGCGGTATGGTGCAACAGTCGTTATCCCAAAAGGGTTCACTAAGAACATAATAGCCAATCTAACATCAAGGCTTGAGGCATATGTACAACTTGCAACATTCTCGGTACCGTCTATGAGTAAGGTGTCCATTGTTAATGATATAGCAAGAGAAGTTAGTGACACTGTTAAAGAGGTTTTAGCTAAGAATGTAGGCGTAAGTATTGAGCTATTTAAGATTAACGTAGGTGTTGACTCTCTAGTCTTCTTAGGTAACTTAACGTTTAAATCTGGGGAGGTTAGGACTGTCATATCGATGTTATCAAGTACGGGATTCATCATAGGTATGATGGTGGCACTAGTTCTTCAATTTGCAACACTAAACATGGCTCAAGAAAAAGAGGAGAAGACCTTCGAAGTACTACTTTCCCAACCAGTCTCACGAACAGAGATCGGCGTTGCTAAGATGATTGGCGCAGTAATCCTCTCAATAATAGAGGTGGTAGTGTTCTCTGCTTCGTGGATGTACTACATTAGATCAATAACAGGAGGTGCTAGTGAGTCCTCAACACAATCACTAGGTAGTGGATTAGGACTACTTATTAATCGTTTAGGAATCGATGGTTTAGTTCTAACCTTAACAGACCTCTTTATCATAATGCTATGCGCTTCAGTACTTGGGTTAATCCTAGGCGGTTTATCAAGAGATACTAAGAGTGCTGGAATGTTCGTAGGACCTATATGGTTTATAGTGGTCTTTATAGGGCTTGGAATGCAATTCTTCGGATTACCTAACATACCTACAAAACTCCTAGCCTATTCAGCAACGTTAATACTAGGACCAGCAGTTATAGCCTACTCAGCCTTACTGGGTATGAGGTACGTAATGAGTTACACGATATTAGTAAACGTGCTTGAATTCCTTGTACTCTTATACATCCTTAAGAGGTTTATGGAGAGTGAGGTAATAGTCATAGGTTGGAGACCCCCGAAGAGAATTGCAAGATAGTTGGCTATCTACTTAAAAATTTATTCCCTCAAACTAAGTTAGCTAGCGGCCCCACCCGGTTGACAGGTCCGTGTCACGGACCGTGAATGATATCGGGTTCCGCCGGGCGGGCCTTCTAGTCTTCTCTTAAAGTTTAAGTACGTCCTTAAGCTTTGAAGCTATCACGGGTGCGACCTTAACCTTGCTTATGGGGCTAAGCACTGTATCCGTACATGCTAAGTCTTTAGGCTGTAATCTTAGTAACTTATTTAGTGCATTACCAACTAGTAATGGGTGAACACATGTCAATATTATGTCCTTAGCTCCAAGATTCTTTAATGCTTTAAATGCTTCAACCATAGTTCCTCCAGTACTTATTATATCATCAACTATCACCACACTCTTACCACTAACTACCTTATCCCTAGCCTCAATGATTACCTCCTCAGCACTTATTCTTCTTTTCTCAAGTATTGTGTAATTCAGCCCAAGTTCGTCAGCCATGATCTTAGCCCACTGTTCAGACTCCTCATCAGGTCCTACGATGACATAGTCACGGACATTATGATGTGAAGCTACGTACCTAGCTAACTCCCTAACAGCTGTTAAGTTGAAGAACTTCACACCAAAGAGGCTTTCAGGATCCCTTATTCTGTGTAGGTGCATATCCACGGTATATATCGCCTTAGGTTTAACAAATCTCATTAATTTAGCTAGTGACGCTATACTTAATGCCTCACCTGGATTGAATCTACTATCTTGTCTAGCATAGGCCATGTAAGGTACTACTAAGTGAACCTCCTTTGCACCTAAGTCGTAGAGCGTATCAATAGTATATAAGGTTTCTATGATTAGATCATTAGGTCCCTTCTGAAGGCTATTAACGTAAATTACTACCTTATTCCTCACGTCATCTAAAATCCTGATGTACGTCTCACCATCAGGGAATTTCTTAACCTCAATAGATCCTAACTCTAAATTAAGAATTCGTGAGATGCCTATAGCTATGTGCTCACCTGACGAACCACCTAAGACTATTATTTCAGATCTATCTACACCCATAATCTATCCCTCCATAATACTTAGCTAACCCTTAAATATGCTAGGAGGAAACCTTGTGGCGTTGGAAGTATTGTAAACTTAAATCCTTGTGATGTAAGGTATTCAGTAAAGCTCTCATTAACAAGCCAGAACGCATTATGAGCTGTAAGCACAAAGAATTCATCAATCTTATTCTTCAATATTTCAATGTACTTAACATAATTCTCTATATCAGCGTCAAAGAATGCCATATCAGGTATTATATCAAGATATTCTAATCCCTTTAATGCATTCTCGATTCTTATATCAACGTACTTACTAAGACCTAAATCCTTAAGATTACTTAAGGCAATATTAGCTCTTCTATCATCTACCTCAAAGGTTATGACGTAACCACAACCCTTTGAATCATTTAGTGCTTTAGCTATCCATGTAGTTGAATACCCACAACCAGTTCCAATCTCAATCACATTGATACAACCTTTCATCATATTCAAGATATAAGTTATTACGTAGAGAAGAATGCCGTCCTCCTCATCGATAGGATAAGCACCATACGTTATTGATAAATCCCTTAACCTTCTTAAACTCTTCAAGAAATCCTCATTAATGCCTAAAAACCTCAAATCCATACCCCAAAGTTATATTAGCTAACCTTAATTTTCTGTTAGGAGTTAATTTGAAGTTAAAGCACATACCGCTTTACATTACAGCTGTATTGAGTATTTCATCGGCATCGATATTAGTACTTCTATCAGAAGCACCAGCCGAGGCTTGTGCTTTCTGGAGGCTTCTACTTGCTACGTTAATTTTGTGTATTATAGGTATTAGTGGAGGATTTAGTGAGTTAAGGTTAAAGCTAAGTCTTAAAATGCTTCCCTTAGTGATCATAGCAGGTACATCCTTAGGTTTGCACTTTACGCTATGGATGGATTCACTATTTAGAGTACCTGTAATAGTTAGTACTGCGGTAGTTGTCACGTATCCCGTATACTCATTAATTATGGAGTATGTTACGGGTACCTCAAGAGTGCTTCTCACCGATATTGCAGGTATTTTCATTGCTCTCCTCGGGATTGCTGTGTATTTCCATGAGGCTTTCTTCATTAAGATACTTAATACATTAGGTGTTATTGAAGCCTTCATAGCATCATTACTAGCATCAATATATTTCTATATTGGTAGAATTATTCGCTTAAGAGCCTCACTCCTAAGCTATATCCTACCAACATACGGAATTGGTGCATTAACTGTCTTAGCATATTCCCTACTTAAGAATGTTACGTTAATAGGCTATAGCTTAAATTCATGGATTTACTTCATAATGTTAGCTGTAATTCCTATGATGGGTGGTCACACGGTGATGAACTATCTGCTAAGGTATTATAGTAGTTATACTGTATCTTCAGCAGCCTTCTTAGAACCTATCGGTGCTTCTCTACTAGCGTTGGTGTTCTTAAGTCAGGTACCAGATATTCCTCATATAATTGGGGCACTACTCATCATAATGGGAGTTTTCATGTTATTATCAAGGAAGTATTAACCAACAACAGCAATCTCCTTAATATACTTACCTTCTTTAAATCTGTTTAACGTTAAGGATTCTGCCTCCCTTAATGATGGCTTACCTCTCACAATCCAATCACTTATGACCTCACCTACCACCGGAGCCATCATAAAGCCATGACCGCTAAAACCTGATGCTACATATAGTCCTTCAAACCCTTCTATAGGACCTAATATTGGATGATGGTCTGGAGACATTACGTAATAACCTGTCCAATACCTAAGAACGTTTAAGTACCTTATCCATGGAAGATACCTACGCCATATATTCAACGCTTTAAATAGGAAATCTATCCTAACACTCAGCTCCTCACCTTCTTCAGCTAATTCCGTACCCATTATGAAGCCTCCATGAAATGTTTGCACTATATAGCTTGAAGTACTCCAATCAATTATCAAAGGCTTAAATACCTCCTTAAACCTCTCAGTTATTAAAGCATGTTTTGGAACATTCCTTAAAGGTACTTCGATACCTAAATTGCTAAGAAGCTTCTTAGTGCCGTACCCAGCAGCAACTACCACATAATTACTTCTTAAGACCCCTTCTCTTGTACTTAGTGTAAACAAATTACTTGAGCTGTCATACTTTATCTTCAACACCTTATTATATTGCTGAATCTTTACTCCTAACTTCTTTAATTCAATAAAAACAGATAAGACAGTTTCAAAACAATCAGCCTTGCCTGCTAATGGATCGTAAAGCCCTGAAATAATCTCCTTCATATTTATACCAGGTACTAACTGCTTTATGAAATCCCTATCAATAACTCTTGTCGGTATATCTAATGAGTTATGAAATCTACTAATATTTTTAAAGAATTTCAAGTCCTCTTCATTAGTTATTAGCCATAAGTATCCGCTACGTTCATACCTAAAGCCTAACTCATTACTTAACTTACTCCAAAGCTCTATAGATCTCTTCATTAGCATTACGTGTTCCTTACTAGTGAATGAAGCTCTGATACCTGTTGCACATCGGTATGTTGAGCCTGAACCTATATACCCTTCGTCAATCACCAAAATCCTACTTAAGCCTCTAAGTACAAGGTTTAATGCTATCATTAACCCATTAATACCTCCACCTACAATTACTACTTCATGAACCATAGCCTTACCCTCTCACGAAGTATTTAATCTGTATTGGTGTTAACGGAGGTCTTACCTTAGGGTAAGGTAAATTGGTTATCTTTACTTTAAGCTCTCTCGATAAAATCTTTAGAAGCAATGGAATGCAGTATCGTCCCTGACATGGCCCCATACCTATTCTTAACCTCCTCCTCAGGTTTTCAATGTCGGTAATCCCGTCCTTAAGTACTTGAAGTACATCGTATAATGTGACATCCTCACATCTGCATATAACTACTCTCTTCGGATCCATATAGCTCTCACCTCAAACACCTTATCCTTAGGAACCTCCACTGTAACAACCCATGTAAGGTTCTTCCTCCATACTCTAACGACCTTACCCTTACCTACGATCCTTCCATCCCTAGAGAGTAAGTCAACTACATCACCTACCTTAGGCTTAGGATTAAACTCGTAAGGTAATGTCACTAAGCCTTTACTGCCATCTCTTGAATACCCTACTACAAAGATTGCTAATCCAGGGCATTCAGGCACACATAAGGCGCAACCTACGCATCTGTTCCAATCTATTCTTGGTATATCGTTTATTGAGGACATGGTGATAGCGTTGAGAGGGCATGAATGCACACATATATCACATGGTATCTGTTCAGGACATTCAGCTATTGCTACAGGACCTTTCATTAACCTATTCTGCTCTGGGATTAAACCTAGTGACTTAAGCTCTTCGACAGTTATATAGCCTCTTACCCTAAAGTTCTTCTTACTCATGAAATCCCCTCCTAATCTTATCCATTTCCTCATCAGATACGGTAGCCTTCAACTTCCCTATCCTAGCCCTCCTAAGTAATGGTGAGGCTCTATAGACATTCCATATAAAGTCAATTAGCTTACTACGTTCGATTTCTTCTCTTGAACTACCGAAGCCTAGGTTTAAGGCCGCTGAGAGTGCTGCGATCTCTCCTTCGATGAAGGCCGTAGTAGCTTCCTCAATACCTGATGCATCTCCTGCTACGAATAAATTCTTAATACTGGTCTCTAGATTCCACGTTCTTAAAGGCACTAATCCACCAAGCTCAGGAATCCACCTCATGACACAACCAGCTTGTTCGAAGAACCTTGTATCAGGTGTTAAACCAACTGCTAGGAGTACTAAGTCCGTCTGAACTACCTTCTCAGTACCAGGTACTAATTTTCCACCTTTAACCATTTGAATGACAGCTGCTTCAACTTCATCCCTACCTAATGCCTTAACTATCGTATGTTCAAGAATTATAGGAATGCCTAAACGCTTTATCTTAGCTGCATGAACAAACCAGCCGCCAATCTCATTCATTACCTCAACTACTCCTTTAACATTGACACCTGCTTGGAGCAACTGGTAAGTAATTAGTAACCCTACATTACCACTACCAATAATTAAGGCATTATCACCAGGTCTAATACCGTATTGATTCATTAAAGTTTGAGCAGCACCAGCACCCATTATACCTGGTAGGTCGTTATTTTCAAATTCAAGATATCTCTCCATAGCTCCCGTAGCCACAATCACGGCCTTAGGCTTAATTATTAGATTCAGCGGTTTAGGAAGTCTTGAGTAAGCACCAATAACACCACCTCTAAAGTATCCGTAAACTGATGTGCTCGTAAACACCCTTACGTTCTCTAACTCTTTAATCTTCTTTGAAAGCTTTTCCGCTATCTCAAAACCTCTTAAGCCCCCATAATACCTCTTTATGCCAAAGAACTTATGGGTCTGCTTAACTAGTTGTCCACCTAATCTTAATCCCTCATCAACTAATATAATGTCCATACCTAAGTTGGAAGCTTTTAATGCTGCTTGAAGACCTGCAGGTCCTCCACCAATAATCAAGAGATCTGTACTTAATTCCTCAATATTAACTTCTTCATCACTTATGTTAGTACTAGTGTTCACCTTAGGAATACCTCTCTGTCTCTCAACAACTATACCATCCCTTGAGGGCTCAATACATAACCTCCTATTAGGTATGCCATCTATATATGCAAGACAACTACTGCACTTACCTATCATGCAGAAGGCGCCACGAGGTCTATGCAACTTCGTACTCCATGAAAAGACCTTAATCCCTATAGCATATAAGGAAGCTAGAATACTCTCATTGGAGTATGCCTCAATAACCCTACCCTCGAAATAGAATTTAACCTTCTTACCACGCTTAAAATCTAGAATCGGATGTTCATAAATCCTAAGATCCTTACTCACTAACCACCTCCACCAAGTTCATACTCTTGTAGAATTTTTTATTTCTTAATAAATGATGTTTTTAATACCACATTAATGTGGTATATATTTTTCTAAGAGCCTATCCCACCTCACAAGTATCATTAAAAGAATTATCATTACTAGTAATCCAAGGCTAAGCATAGTAATAAGTCCTTCATTAAGACCTATAGTCTCGCCTAGAAAGGATACAGCCCTACCGAAGAGTGCTACGAAGTACATCATCACTATCTTACCTAGAACACATGGTATTAAGGCATAAGTTAAGCTATACCTTAATATACCTAACGCTATGAAGAGTATATCATCGGGTAGAGGTGTTAGTGCGAATACAAATATTATGATGGGTACTATATACCTACTTTTGGTCATGTTTATGAGCCTTATCAATGCCTTAATCTGCTTAATATACTTAGTACTTTCTAATGTTTTAGACATGAACCTACCTAAAATCCATCCCGTTACCTCACCAAGACCCGAACCAGTACCTCCTGAAATCGCTGTAAGCAATGGGTCTAAGTTCTTAACGCTAGCCATGAAGAATACTATCGCAGTATATGGTATAGGTATTATGATACTTACAGCACCTGTAAAGCTTATCATCATTACGGCTAGGTAGTCAGGTAGTCCTTGAGCAGTATACGAGATCACGTAATCCTTAATTATATAGAGTACTACGCTCATTAAAGCTAATACCGTTATGCCTATTAGTCCTTTAACGTTCTTACCCAAAGCACTTCCTCCTACAAACCTCTGGTAAGCATATCCTTTACAAATTAAAAACCTAGTCAGTCGCTCGACAGTTCATCATGAATCAGTTGTAGCCGAGGGATTCATCAGCCATAGAAATAGACTTGAGAGAGCTAATAGACTTATCCCTTCAAATGACCACAGACAGGACATTCAGGATTTCTTCTAACTCTTATAGCTTCGAAAGACCCTCTCTTACCATCAACAAGTATTAGCTTACCTATGGATGGCTCCCCGTAACCTGTAAGGAGTTTTATAGCCTCCATAACCTGTAAGGATCCTAAAATACCCACAATAGCACCAACGACAGGTATATCCCTCTCCTCTCTAGGCATCTTAGGGAATAAGCATCTTAAACATGGACCCTTACCTGGAACAATCACTAATAGTTGTCCGTAAGCCTCACGAACCCCAGCATGAATTAGTGGTTTAAGGTACTTAACACAGTACTCATTGAGCAAGAACCTAGTCTCCCAGTTATCTAATGCATCAATTACTAAGTCAACTCTAGGTATGAGTTCTTCAGCCAAAGATCTATCAAACCTTCTTCTATAGACTACTATGTTAACATTAGGGTTTAAGCTACTTAATCTCTCCTTAAGAACATCTACCTTAAACCTACCTATATCATTAGTTGTGTAGAGTATTTGCCTATTAAGATTACTCAACTCTATCCTTTCAGAATCAACTACATAAACCTCTCCTACACCAGCAGCTACTAAGTAATATAGTATCGCAGAACCTAAGCCGCCAGCACCTACAACTAATACTTTAGATCTTTTGAGTTTTAATTGAGCTTCTACACCTAAAAATTTTAACTGTCTATCGTACCTTACTAACTCCTCATCACTTAACCTAACTTCCAATTTTTGACACCAAAGTAACACTTTTTCATGTGGCTAAATATGTTTTTGAAAAATATTTTAAAACCTCGTAAAGATCTACCTCTAGGGTCTATACGTGAAGGTTAAGGTTATATTCCTACATAGAGCAGCTGATCTAGTATCTCCAAATAAGAAGATAGTAGAGTTAGAACTTGACGATAATTCAACGTTAAAAGACCTACTAAACGTAATTAAGGAGAGGGTAAGTAGAAGGATTGGTGAAGGTATTCTTGAGGGTAGGTTAGCATTAAATATAGTGATTAATGATAACCCTACAGTGGATTTAAATTCTAGACTAAGCGATGGAGATGTAGTAAGGTTTATGACGCCGGAGATGGAGGGTTAATATCTTGATATCTTATTTAGTTATGAAGTAAATCCCTCTAACATTAAAGAACTTCTTTAATGCTTCAATATCAGCACTACTTAATCTCCTACTAAATACTACCTTAATCACCATTCCCTCACCTAGGGGTCCTGGGGATCCCTCTAGGAAGAAGTACATATTTAAGTCCTTTGATAGTAGTAAATCCTTAAGATCCTTACATAAGGTCTCAGCAACTATGTGTGTCTTAAATCCCCTAATGATTAATTCCTTACTATTACTTAGTATAGCTTCCATGATCTAACCACAACATGGAAACAATTTAGTCAGAGTTTTTATATATAACTAACTAAAAAGCATTACTTTATCTTACCAGCCTTCTTTAAGGCATAATATATCCTTTCAGGTGTTATTGGTAGTTCATTTATCCTTACGCCTAGTGCATGGCTTATTGCATTAGCTATTGCTGGTGCTATACCTACAATAGATGGTTCACCTAAGCCCTTAGCTCCAAAGGGCCCTCTCTTATATCCTGACTCAACCCAGTCAAAGATTATTTCAGGTGTGTCCTCTATCGTTGGTATGTAGTATGTTGAGAGGTTAGCATTCATAACCTTACCATCCTTATCATGGACTATCTCCTCCATTAAGGCATAACCAAGTCCTTGAATTGCGCCACCCTCAGCGTGATGCTCAGCACCTACTTTATTAATGACTTTACCGATATCGTAGACCGTATATATCCTATCAACACTAACACCACCCGTCTCTAGGTCTACAGTGACTTCAGCTATGATTGTTCCGAATGTATACGTTATGTAGGGTGCACCTTGACCTGTTTCCTCATCCCACTCAGCAGGTGGTGCTCTGTAGTATCCATACTCTTGGAGAGGTACTCCTAACCAGAATGACTGCTCAACAACATCTCTCCACGATACCTTCTTAGATGGATCACTAGCACAGAACACGTCTGGCGCTTTAATGACTACATCATCAGGTGGGCAACCTAAGAGTCTAGATGCTACCTCATTTAATCTCTTCCTCAGCTTATATGCCGCATTAACGGTTGCTGAACCGCCCATTACGGTTGACCTAGAAGCTACTGTAGGTCCAGCATCAGGTACTGCTGAAGTATCTGCCTCCTCAATCCTAAAGTAGCTAGGTGGTACACCGAGGATCTCTGAGGCAATGAGTACTAAGCCCCAAAGCGCACCTTGACCGAAGTCCGTTAACCCTGTCCTGAACGTTATTGATCCATCCCTATTAATGACTATGGATACTGATGAATAGTCCGCACCTTCAACACCTATGGAGTTACCATGCCATAGTACCGCAACACCTATACCCTTTCTTAAGACACCCTCACCCTTACCATACTCAGCTCTCTTTCTATACCAATCACTAAGCTTTACAGCCCTCTTCAAAGTCTCCTCAAGACCAACACCGTGGTCCTTAGTTAGTAACTGTCCGTGAACTGTTCTATCACCCTCTCTAAGTATGTTCTTTAACCTAAGCTCTACAGGATCCATACCAAGCTCTTCAGCTAGGATGTCCATTTGCCTCTCAACAGCGAAGTGTACTTGAGGATTACCAAAGCCTCTAAATGCTCCTGCATAAACATTATTGGTATAGACTGCAACAGCATCTATCCTAGCATTAGGTACCTTATATGGACCTACGGAATGTACTGTTGCTCTCCAAGCAACGAAGGGCCCTAATGACGCATAACCTCCTGTATCAAGTACTATATTAGCTTCAACAGCTACTAAGGTACCATCTCTCTTAGCTCCATGCCTATACCAAGCTATCATTGGATGCCTCTTACTATGGCCTATAATCGACTCCTCCCTAGTATGCATTACTACAGCAGGTCTACCTGTTAGGTAAGCTGCAAGAGCCGCCTTAGCCCCGACCTCATTACCAACATCCTCCTTACCACCAAAGCCACCACCCATTAATGGTGCTATTATCCTTACCTTATTCTGAGGTAGCCCTAGTACCCTGGCAACAGCTCTCCTTGTATCAAACGGGCATTGAGTTGTAACTATAGCTGTTATGCCACCATCAGCTTCAGGTATAGCAATAGCTGCTTCAGGTTCTAGGTAAGCATGCTCCTGAAACTGTGTCCTATATTCATTTTCAACTATGACATCAGCCTCCCTAAACGCCTTCTCAACATCACCCTTTCTAATCTTAAACCTAGCAACTACATCACTACCTCTCTCTTCATGTATTAGTACGTGCTTTTTCTCCTTGAGTGTCCTAAGGTCTATAACATCTAGTGGATTAGTTATGATAGGTAATGGCTCATAATCTACATGGACCTTATCACCTGCTTCAATAGCTTCATGGTATTCCTCAGCAACAACGAGTGCGATTATGTCGCCTATGTACCTAACCTTCTTCTCAGCTAGTAATGGCTGATCTGGCAGTACATAGCCAACATCGTTAACTCCTGGAATGTCCTTAGCTGTTATAACCTTAACAACTCCTGGGTACTTCTCAGCTTCACTAACATCTATACTCTTAATACGTGCATGTGCATACTTAGTCCTAACGCTGTAAACGAATACAGGGTTTCTATAGAACTTCAGGAAGTCAAGTACGAATATAGGTGACCTACCTGTAACCTTATCTAGTGCATCCCATCTTAGGATTTCCTTACCTATGTAGACGAACTTCTTATACTTCTCAAATACCTCCTCAACTATACGTACGTACTCGGGAAGAGAGGACATACTACTTAATCACCTCCTTCAAATCGAAATACACCTTACCTTCGCGAATGTACTTAGAAGCTAATTTTACTGCTTTAATAAATCTAATGTAATTACCACACCTGCAGTAGTGGCCGCTAAGAACCTCCTTAATTTCCTCATCGGTTGGGTTGGGATTCTTGTCTAGGAGCCACTTAATAGCTACAGCAACACCTGGTATGCAGAATCCACATTGTACTGCGTGTACGTCAAGTAATGCCTTGTGTACTGCGTGTATCTTACCCTCAGGAGCTAGACCTGCTGATGTTACTATCTTACTACCATCAGCTCTTATGGCTAATGTTAAGCATGATGCTACAAGCTTACCATTCATTATGACAGTGCATGCGCCACATTCGCCTCTACCACATCCCTCCTTAACACTTGTTATCCCTAGTTTATACCTTAGTACATCAATCAGTCTCTCATAAGGTCTTACATAGACTTCATAGTCCTTACCATCAACATTTAATTTAATCTTGACGAGGGGGTATTCCTCCTTGGTAATAGCTTCAACCGCCATGGTTTCACCTAATCCTTTCCTTAATCTTTTGAAGGACCCTCTTTAGAAGTACCTTGGATAGGTATAGCCTGTATTCAGCTGTAGCTCTGTAATCCGTTATTCTGCTCATCTCTTTTGGTAGTACTTCATCTATGACCCTAGATATCTTGTCTATGCTAAACTCCATGCCCTTTAAGGCTTCCTCAGTCATTTTAGCTCTACCTGGGTATGGCTTACCCATGCTATCGAAGGCTATTGCTACCTTCGAAATTTTACCATCAGTTAAAGTCATGGATGCGGCAGTGACTATGTACCCCATAACATGTACCTTACGTCTATCAAATTTCATTAGAGCCGTTGATGAGTTATCAGGTAGTTCCTTAAACCTTACCTCAGTAATGACTTCATTAGGCTCCTTTTTTAAGACCCTCTTACCAGCAAATACATTCTCAAGTAGTTCCCATCTCTCACCTTTAACACTAACAAACTTTACCTCAGCATCTAAGGTTAGCAACAATATCGCTGCATCTGATAGGGGATGTGCGCATCCTATGTTACCACCTACTGTAGCCATAGTCCTTATCTGATGTGTTGCGAAGCCTTTGTATAAATCAATAAATCCTAGATACCTACGATCCTTAGTTAGGAATGAGTGAGCTAACTCTTCGATGGTGGTTAATGCACCAATTCTTACATATCCATTCTCTTTCTTAACAAATGATAGCTTACTCCTTAACGGCCATAAGTCAACAATTTTCTTAGGTCTTATAATGCCATCTCTAATCAACACCAATAATTCAGTACCGCCGCCCATTGGTATTGCTTCTGGTGCTTCCCTATCAAGATACTCTAACGCGTCTTCTAGACTTGTAGGTCTGTAGACATCAAATCTAGGTATAGATACCACCTTAAGGGAATCCATACTGAGGCTTAAATTGTTATGTTATTAGGTTCATGTTACATTATGAGAAAAGAGTTGAATGATTGCTAAGTACATGAATTAATTGGTAAGAATTAATGAGTACTTACAACTTCCTCAACACATCCTTAACAATGCTTAGATCTTGAGGCTTAACTCCTCTAATATATGAAAGTATTTGAGAGGCTATCGAGATCGCTATCTCCTCAGGCTTGTCAGCACCTATATCGATGCCTATGGGTGCATGTAACTTAGACTCAATCACCTCTTTACTTATACCCTCCTTAATAAGTCTCTTAATGAACTCTATAACCTTCCTCCTACTACCTAATAACCCTACATACCTAGCTTTAGAGTTAAGTAGCGTCTTCACCATGATGTAGTCAGGTTCTACCTCTCCATGGAGTACTAAGGTGATATCGTCCTCCCTAACGATTTCCTTAATCTTGTTAGCTATTTCACTTACATCACCAGTAATTCTCATGGAGGCGTATGGTACGTACTCCTCCTTAATAAGCTCAGGGTTTGGATCAGCAACTATTACGTCAAATCCTAAGAATTTAAAGACATCAGCTACGGGCTTACCAACGCGTCCTAGCCCAAAGATTATGACCCTCTTAGTCGGTTTTAGAACATCTATGTATACAGTCAATATACCACCACAGATTAATCCTGTGTCTATAGCTCCTTTAACCTCATAACCTGTGAAGGAGTATCTCAGAAGTTTAGGCCTACCCTCCTTCAAAGCCTTTAAGGACTCAGAGATCACATTTCTTTCAAATGTACCTCCGCCTAGGGTCCCGTAGGTATTACCCTCCTCATCAACTATCATCTTAGAACCTACGTCTCTAGGTCCTGACCCCTCCTTACCTACTATTACAGCTAATGCAACCTTCTTGCCCTCCCTTAAAATCTCTAAGGCCTTCTTAAGAAGATCCTCATCATTAACTCCTCTAATAGCTAACCCCACTAACTACACCCTAATTTCCTATGGTTACTTAGGCTAATTTAGTTAGCCTATTAGGTTACTTACCTATGAGTGCATTTAACTATATTACTCCATAATCCACCCTAATCTACGGTGAAATCACGCCTATAGTTAGTGCAGTACTATTAGCCGCAGGTCTTTCAACTCGGTTTCCAGGTAATAAGATGCTATATAGGTTGAGGATAGGTGATAGGGAAATCCCCTTAATAGAGTTCGTTGTTAGAAAATTCATTGAAGTATTCGACGACGTTGTGGTTGTTGTCGGTCATGAAAAGGAGAAGATAATGGAGGTCCTAGGAGATAGTGTTAAGATTATATTCAATCCAAGGTATAAGGTAGGTATGTCAGAATCTGTTAAAGTAGGCGTTAAAGCAGTAATGAAGTACTCAGACATAGTTGCCATACACCCAGCTGATGTAGCGTTTATCTTAAAGAGGACTCTAAGGGAGTTGCTTATGCATGCCCTAAATAACTATGCCGTAAGAAGTGATTTCATTCTAATACCTAAGTACAAAGTTAAAGGTGGTCATCCATTAATGGTAGGTAAGGAGCTCTTACCCCATGTCCTAGGAATTAAGGAAGAGGAAAGAGGTCTTAAAGGATTTCTATCAAGGTTTAGAGATAGGATTACCTATGTTAACGTTGATGATGTAGGCGTGTTAGCTGATGTAGATACGATGGAGGATATGGAAAGAAACCTACCCTTAGCTTTACGTAAGGATGATTAGCCGGACCAGTTAATTATTCATGTTAATTATTTCTTATACATACTTTAATCATTATTATTGGTAAAGCTAAAAATATTCATAATGTAATAGTTGGTGGGGCTTAATAGGTCTTGATAAATAAGGGGTTAGTTGAGATAAGAATTCATGGGCGTGGGGGTCAAGGAGCTGTTACGGCCGCCAACATCCTCGTTTCTATCGCTTATAAAAACGGCTTATGGGCTCAAGCCTTTCCCTTCTTTGGTGCTGAGAGGAGAGGTGCTCCTGTAACGGCCTTTGCCCGTATCGGTAAGTCAAGAATTAGGGTTAGATCAATGATAAGAGAGCCAGATATAGTTGTAGTATTGGATAGTAAGCTACCTAGGCTTGTCAACGTAACTGAAGGACTTAAGAAGGGTGGATGCATACTCATCAATGCCTCAAGTAAGGATGAGCTAACCTCATTAAACCTTACCGGAGACTTCAAGATATACCTAGTTAATGCTACAGGTATAGCTCTTGATTTAAAGCTAGTACTTGCTGGTTGGCCCCTTGTCAATACCGCAATGTTGGGGGCATTAGCTAAGATCTTAGGATTTCCTTTCAAAACCGTTGAAGAGGCCATAATTGAATACTTAGGTGTTGAGGGAGGGAGACTTAACGTTATTGCAGCTAAGAGAGCTTATGAGGAGGTGGTTGAGGTTTGACTTACGTTAAATACTTGCCATTGGCTAAACCTAAGGTCGGTGTATCGGGGAAGACAGGTACATGGCGTACTGAAAGACCTGTCTATGACCCGAGTAAGTGTGTTAAGTGTGACTTATGTTGGCTTTACTGTCCCGAGGGAGTTATCGAGATTAGGGCTAGCAG
>CAZUAD010000021.1:0-17431 GCA_964618155.1 uncultured Desulfurococcaceae archaeon | reverse complement strand
ACATCATTTATTGTTGAATTTACTAATTTACCATAAATAAAGACTTTAATACCTTTAATAGCCTTACTTTTCTCAATAATTACGTGACCTTTAGGTCTCCTAATAAGAATACCTCCATACTCAAGTTCACTTACTAAGGTATCAATTTGATATATAGGGTTATTGCTTAGGTCGATCACCAGCATTATCATATCTGCATTCCTAGCTAGTCCTAATACCCTAGAACCCCATCCTATAGCCCCTTTAGATGCACCTTTAATCAATGCAGGAGCTTCAATTACTTGAAATTGAATGTCTTCATAGGGCATCATACCTGGTACAGGGTATTTAGTTGTAAATGGTAAGTCACTTACCTCAGGTTTTGCATTAGTTAGTATTCTTAGTAATGAACTTTTACCAGAGTTAGGAAAGCCTAACATAATGATTTGAGCTGCTCCTTCTTTTTCTATGAAGAAAGAGACACCCTTACCTGTTCTTCTTACCCTTCTTTCCTCTATCTCCTCTCTTAATTCAGAGATTTTCCTTCTGACCCAAGCTCTTAAATTCTCCGTACCTTTATGCTTAGGGACAGCTGATAGGAATTCCTGTAATGCCCTAAGCTTTTCCTCTGGTGTACGTGCTTCAAGATACTTGGCCCACTTAACCTTAGCCTCAGCTGGTAGGTTCGTAGGCATAACCTACCTCCCTATTTTTCCTTATTTCTTAGCCCATTTAAGAAGGTCTTGATTCACTCTTAGACCTAGTCTTCTAACGGTATACCAAGACCTTCTAATTATGGGAGGTATTTCACCTGTCCTTATAGCCGTACTTAGCCATGATATTGTCTTAGGATCCGACGGATAACCACTACCAAAATCTCCGTAGATAGTATGAAGCAATCTTATGTGGGTATCTCTCAAGTGCTTCGCAATTATAGATGCGGCACTAACGACAACATATTTAGCATCAGCCTTCTCCTCAACTACTAACTTAACATCGCCATTGCCCATATTAGCTAAAAAGCTTCTTAATTCATTAATCAGCCTGCTGCTCCTAACAGCATCTATAATCACTTCTTCAATATTATAATGAAGCTTATTAAACACGATCGTTAAGATATCCTTTATGGCTTTGAGGAATAATGAATTTATGTTTGATTTATCTATGATGTTAGGACCGAAACGTGTAACAATAACTGCATAAGATTTAGAGATTATAGTACTGAATAGTTCAGCCCTACGTTGTGGACTTAAAGCCTTACTGTCTTTAACACCTACACTTACTAGATCTCCTTCATGCTTGCTATCTAAGACAATACCAGCAACAAACATGTCCCCTATAACAGGACCTCGACCAGCTTCATCAATACCCAACTTTAACAATATCTCACCTTAAGTAGTTCTTAAGCTTTACAACTATCTCCTTAAGTGCTGATATGTCTATGTCCTTACCGCTTAAATCCTTATATACTTCCAATGTTACTACTTTCACCCTATTCCTTAACCTCTTAATTACACCTATGAAGTCTTGAAGTATATCTTCGTCAGGTATTAAATGCGCGTAAGTGATACCGTAACCTAATACTCTATAATTATGAACATGAATTTCTTCGGTTCTCTCAAGCATTATGGGCGGCAATGCATTAATGAGTTCTTCAATGGTTTCAGGCTTACCCCACATCCTCACACGCCTAGAGATTAAGTGAATTGGGTCTAGGCATATGTTTAAGTAGCTTGACTCTTCAATACCACTTAAAACATATGGTAGTGTCTCTTCATTGCTACAGCATCGTTCAAAGGTTGTTTCAATTAATGTAGGTATCCCTAAATTAGTTGAATTTTTCACTATAATGTTAAGGCTCTTAACTGCTGCATTAACACAGTCCCTATTCATGTAACCACAGTAATCCTGCTCTGTTGTTAGATGTAGTACATAATACTTTGGTCTTACATTCGATAAGCTATTCATGCATTTAACTATAGTATTTAATGAGGAAATCCGTACCTCTTCAATCGGTGATGCAAGCTCGATATCCCTCCAAGGTAGATGAATTCCTAAATATAGACCTTCATGTCTTAAATAATCAGCTATTAATTCATGAACATTGCTTTTAAAGTATATAGGGTAATCTATACTTAATTCAAGTCCATCAAAATGTGCATCCTTTAGCCTACTGATAAACTCCTTTATTGATTTCTCATCCATTCTACCGAAGTTTCTATACCACCCTGAATAGAGAACTAAGGTTTTCATCTTATAACCTCGATACTATATCTATGATAATACTTAGAACATCCTCAAACTTAGACCTTAATTCATTAACTATTATGCTAAAGTCTTTCCTACGTACTTCAGTATTTAGTATATCCTTCATAATGTTTAATATTTCATTAGTTGATGTTGCAGTATATAGTGGATAACCAAACTTCTTTAGACACTCATTAACGTAAAGCCTACCAGGATAGTAAGTTACTGCTGGTACTCCAAGAAGGGCTGACTCCCTAGCTAAGGAGGCACCACCTGTAATAACAGCTCTTGAATAGTAAAGGAGTGAAACACCATCATAATAATGCTTTATAGTCCTTACTTTTACATTACGTGAGACTAATTTATTAATTAAGTCATCATGAACTTTATACCTAGGAAGGAAAACTGTAGTAAGTCCGTATGAATCTATTTTAGTAATTAATTCCTCTATATTTACATTAACCTCAATACCCTTATAATATGTTGCTAAGTGTTCATGAGGTCGGAGTACCACGTACTCGTACGGCTTCAAGCCAAGACTTTTAATATAATCTAATCGAGGTTTTGATCTTATAACCCATGAAATTTCATCAACTCCTTCATATTGGACTATTTCAGCACTCGGGTGTGCGTAACTTATCAGTTCAGCTCTTGGAATGCACTTAGATGCCACTATAACATCAGCTAGCGGTAATGAAAGCCTACTAGGTACCTCAGCATGTGGTGAATCCGTTAACGCTACATACTTAATGCCCACACCAAAAGCTATTCTTGATGCTGAAGGATTAGGATAGGCTATCAGCACATGAGGCCTCTCTTTCCTTATTAATCTTATTAACTCCTTCATTCTGGTAATATCGCTTAAAACCTTATCATAGCTATCACCCTCAGAATATTCTCCTATGACTATAGGTTTAAGCCCTAACCTCGTTATTGAACCTTCGGTATATTCATACCTTCTACACGTAATTAAGACATCAAATCCTTTATTAATTAACTCTAATGACAAATGCGCTAATAGGGTCCCCTGCTTAGAGGTTAGTGCGTCCAGCCATACCTTCACATCGCTCTTCCTCAATTATTGGTGCACATATGCCTTTATTTCTTTACTACCACGTAGTTCACAATTATTACCCAGCACCAGTATTACGTATTAGGATTAGGGTGTAAGTCATGCGTTATCCAAGGCTTTTTGGAACTGATGGTGTCAGAGGTATTGTTAATGAGACATTAACTCCCGAATTCGTCTTAAGACTGGCATTAGCTATAGGAACGTATTTCGGTAAAGGTGCTAGGGTACTATTGGGAAGGGATGCACGTGCAGGTAATCCGTTCTTAACGAATATAGTGATTGGTGCCTTACTCTCAACAGGAGTTAAGGTGTACTATGCAGGTTTAACGCCTACACCAGCACTGCAATACTACATAAAGAGTAAGGGTGGTTTTGATGGTGGAGTTATGATAACTGCTTCCCATAACCCCCCAGAATATAGTGGGATAAAAGTGATTGCTGGTGATGGTGTTGAAATACCTAGAGAAGATGAGAGGGAGATTGAAAGAATATACTATGAAGGGGTCTTTAATAGGGTCACGTGGAATCAATCACACATAGACTACGTTAATGTCAGGGACGTCAATGAACACTATATTAAGGGGGTAATAGATCTAGTTGATAAAGAAAGGATAGGTAAGTTTAATTTCAGGGTAGTCGCTGATTGCGCTAACAATGTACCATCATTAACCACACCTAAGATCTTAAGGGAGTTAGGTGTTAAGGTTATATCAGTTAATTGTGAGTTATCACATATACCTAATAGGGCTCCTGAGCCTACACCTGAAAGCCTTATAGACACTATAAAAATCGTTAAGAGCGTTAAGGCAGACTTTGGTGTAGCTCATGACGGTGATGGCGATAGGGCTATATTCATTGATGAAGAAGGTAACGTGATATCAGGTGATAGAACAGCGGTATTATTGTGTAAGCACATAGTGTTGAATAGAGGAGAGAAAAAACCTAATCGTGTCATTACGGCTGTCTCCTCTAGTACCTTAGTCGAGGATGAGCTATCAAAGTTAGGTATTAAGGTTATTTGGACAAGGGTGGGAAGCATAGACATATCTAGGATGATGATGAAGTTGGGAGCTATTGCAGGTTTTGAAGAGAATGGAGGATTCATGTATCCTAAACATCAGTATGTAAGAGATGGGGGTATGACTTTAGCGTTAATGCTTGAACTACTAAGCTATGAGAGAAGGAGACTTTCAGATCTATTAAAGGAACTCCCCAAGAGATTGATAATTAAGACTAAGGTACCTTTAAAGGTTAGGGAAGAAGCGTTTAAGGTTATAGATAAATTAAGGAGTGTTTATTCGGGGTTCAGGATTATAGATGTTGATGGAATTAAGGTAATAGGTAATGATTTCTGGTTTTTGGTAAGACCTAGTGGGACTGAACCAATATTAAGGATATTTGTTGAGGCTGATAACAAGGAAAGAGTTAATGAGATACTTAATAACGTACTCAATATAGTAGAAGAGGTGCTTAGGAAGTGAGATACGCATTACTTAATCTATTAGCATGCCCCATGTGTAAGAACTTCCCTCTAAAACTTTACGTCTTTGAAAGGAAGACTATAGAAAAGCATTTTAAGGTTAAGAAACCATTCTGCGATCTTTATTGTGGTCTTAAGGAGTCATATATTAAGGACTTAAATGTTAATGAGCTAAACTGCGATGAATGCGTACGTATAGACATTATATCAGGTGTAATCGTGTGTAATAAGTGCGGTAGATGGTATCCAATAATCGATGGTATACCATGGATGTACCCTGATAGTAGAAGAAGACATCCTAGAATTAAAAGTAAGGAGGAGGAATTTATCAAGAAGTACTATGAGCTCTTACCTAATGAAGTTAAGAGTAAACTTAAAGCTGGCACTCCTTAAATAATACATCCTTATCTTCTTCGCCTTCTTCTTGATCGAAGAGCTCTCATGCCCCTAATCACTATTTCAGCGGTTGAGTCAAGAGATTTAATATAGGTCTTAAATTCTTCAATAATCTCATTTAGCTTACTTAATTCATCACTACCTACCTTATTACCCTCTCTTTCCAGGAACTCTTTACCCAAGCTTGTCAATCTTAATTTTCTAGTTATTGGATCACTCTCTATTAGGCCTAAATAGAGTAGTACCCTAATGTCCTCTAATAACTCCTTACTATTAGGTACATCAGCTATTACAAAGAATTTATAGCCTAAGTCATAGTCTTTCTCATTCTTTAATCTGTACAGAAGCTGAGTTAATGCTTTCTCAGATATGTCTCCTACCATACTAATCAAGTGAAGTAATTTTAGCTTCCTTAAATCTCTCTTGACCGCATCAACGGTTACAACAGGTCTCGTAACGATTTTTATTTCCTTCGTAGTTTTTGATTGTGACATTACTTAACCCATAACACTTTACTTACTATCTTTATTAAGCATTACCTATTTAGATTGAGATTTAAAAGTCATGATTCTTAATAGTTAATCTACGGGTATAGGAGATGTGTGCTGAGATCAGGGAGATAAAAGCACCTACTGTTGAGAAGTACATGGTTAGTCTTCATAGCCACATTAGAGGGTTAGGTTTAGATGAGAATGGAGAGCCTTTACCTGTTGCTGATGGCTTAGTAGGTCAGTTAGAAGCTAGGAAGGCTGCAGGTATAATTGTTGAAATGATAAAGCAAGGAAGGATGGCAGGTAAGGGGATTTTACTTGTTGGTCCTCCTGGTACTGGTAAGACTGCCTTGGCTGTAGCTATTGCAAGGGAACTAGGTGAGGATACTCCCTTTGTAGCCCTAGATGGTGCTGAAATCTACTCTGCTGAAGTAAAGAAGACTGAAATACTAATGAGAGCTGTTAGGAGGGCAATCGGTGTAAGGATTAGAGAGGTCAGGAAGGTGTATGAAGGTGTTGTCAAGGAGATTAAAATAGGCTATGTTAGGCACCCCTTCAATCCCTACGTAAGAATACCTAGGGAGGCTAGGTTAACGCTAGTAACTAAGGATGATAGCGTGACATTGAAATTAGGTGAGGAGATAACTTCACAGTTAGTTCAGCTAAGAGTGCGTAGAGGTGACCATATATGGATAGACGCTGAAACAGGCATAGTACATAAGGTTGGAAGGGTAAAGGGTATAGAGAAGGCTAAGTACTATGATATTGAAGTATGGCATGTAGAAAAGGAATTACCTAGAGGCCCTGTTAAGAGGGAAAAGGAGATAGTTAGGGTGTTAACACTTAACGATTTAGATATTTACGTAGCAAGTCAGAGAGTATCCATAACCGGTTTACTAGGTATAGAGTTAGAGAAGGAGATTGATGAAGAGGTTAGAAAAACCGTTAACAATCAAGTAAGAAAGTGGTTAGAAGAAAAGAAAGCTGAAATAGTTCCTGGAGTTCTCTTCATAGATGATGCTCATATGTTAGATTTGGAAGCTTTCTCATTCTTAACAAGGATTTTGGAGAGTGAATTCGCCCCTATACTAATCTTAGCAACAAATAGAGGTGTTACAAAAATTAGAGGAACGGATCTAGAATCACCTCACGGTATACCTTTAGATCTACTTGATAGATTGCTCATAATAAGAATGAGACCATATACAAGGGATGAGATTAAGGAAATAGTTAAGATAAGAGCCAATGAAGAAGATGTAAAATTAAGTGATGAAGCTCTTGAGACATTAGCAGATATAGGTATGGAGAGAAGTCTTAGGTACGCTGTACAGCTCTTAAGGCCATCTCAGATAATAGCTCAAAGAAAGGGTAGGGAGGTTATAAAGAGTGAGGATGTTATTGAAGCTTCTAAGCTCTTCACGGATGTGAAGGATAGTGTTAAGTTCATTAGAGAATATGAAAAACTTTTTATGAAGTAATCCTAAGCATTTACCTCAGTACTTCCTTCATTACTTTCCATAATAAGCGGTATTAGAGGCGTGGGATCCTCTACTTCAACCTCATCGCTACGGCTCATATCCTCCCTTAATACCATTGTTATTACTAAGTAGCTCCCTACTCTCATCACTTTAACCTTCTTAACTATAGATTTAGTGTAAGGATCTAAGGACCCCATAGTATTTTCATTACCTTTCTCTAGGCTCTTACTAAGGAGCTTAGCCCTAATTTTTAATGAGATATACTTGTCATAGCCCGTAATAGCGATTATTGCTAAGACTAATGTAACTATCACTAATGCTATTGATGTTAACATCCTTACCCTTACGTATAGATTTAATAACTCATAACTTAAAAGTCATTACCCTCTTAAAAACCTTATCGCCTTTAATGCTTGCTCTCTAGGATTTTCTGCTTTAGTTATAGCTGAACCTATTACGATAAGGGATATGTCTAAATTCTTTAGTCTAGGAATGTCTTCAGGTTTAATACCTCCACTCAAAGAGAATCTCAAATCCTTACTAAACCTACTTATGATTCTCCCTATCGGATCTAGGAAGTCAATAACTCTTTTACCCTTCAATCTTTGTACGTCAATACCAGTATGTATATTAACTATGTTGACACCGAGTCTCACAAGTACTCTTAATCTATCCTCTAACTTATCAATGCTAAAACCTATCATGTCAACAATTACGTCAAGGTCAAATTCTTGAGATTTTCTAATGCAAGACTTTATTACCTCATTATCACTAAATCCGAGAACTGTTAAAGCATCGAAACCTGAGGAGTAGACTAACTCAGCTTCGGTAGCACATGCATCAGCAGTCTTAGTGTCAGCCAGTATTACTTTATTGCCTACAAATTTCTTAATTACATTTAAGTTTCTTAATCCATAACTTTTAATTAATGGTGTTCCTAACTCTATGACGTCAACATCTACATCTCTTAAATCATTTACAATTCTCAACGCGTCCTCAACTTCTATGAAGTCAAGTGCTACTTGAAGAAGCCTTCTCTTGCTCATGAGCTTAAGTAACTTACCCACTACTTCTCCCTTTAAGCTTAATGAGTGAATTACTATAAGGGTTGTGCCACTATTTATTGTGTCTATGGCTCGAAAAAACTATTTATTGATTTCCTTTAGATAGCCCCTTTTACTCCTTCTTTGCTAGTACTATCTCTATGGTTGATACCCTAGTTTGCCTTCCATCAGCTGTTGTTACTACTTGACTTCCTATCTTGATGTCCTTAACCTCGACCTTATCTGGTAGGAACCTACTCCTTACTATTTCAACAGTATCTACTGCCTTACTTATTGCTCTACCTCTAGCCTTCACTACGATCTCGCTAACTCCCTGATTAAGTAGTGTTAATGTTGCTAGTACATAGTTCATTACCGGCTTCTTACCTACTAGGACTACATTACTTGATATTGGACTTGGGGCTTGAGACTGGGATGACATTACTTACTCACCCACCCTACTTCCTCACTACGATATTCTCGCACAAAATACTTGGGGTTCCCCTTATAAGCCTTTCTTCCACTAAAAATCGTAGAGAATAGCCTATTTACCGAAAATTAAATAACCATACTAGTTAGTTGAGGATTAGATTAGGGTTGTGGTGTGGACAAAGTTAATGATAAGCTATTAATTAAGGTAAGAGGTTGGATAGATGATGAGGACTTTAGTAAATTGGTAAGTATAGCTAGGTACTTAGGTAGAAACGGACGCTACTCTTACTTTAAACTTGATTTAGACGTCATAAATTCAAAAAGCTTGAATGTAGATGATGTAGTAGATATCCTAGAAAGTACTGGAGCGGAATATTCTGAAGATTTAATAGAATACCTGAAGTCGAGTATAAAAGGAAGGGAGGTAATACTCTCATATGATGGATCCAATATAATCGCTAGGTTTAACTTCTATTTAGGTTCCCTCATGGGTAAGTTAAGAGATGTCCTAACCTATAGGAGAGAATTAAGGGCATTTATAGCAAAGCCATTTAAGTATAAAGAACTACTAAGTAGACTCAAGGGTTTAGACCTAAATATACGAGATGAAACGGGCTTTAAGCTCAACAATCCTTTAGGTTATGACGTAAGGTTTACCGGTTTGCTACGGGATTATCAAGAGGAGGCATTAAGAGCTTGGAAGCTTAATAACTATAGAGGCATAATAGCTCTACCAACAGGTTCAGGTAAGACTGTGATAGCTATAGCTGCCTTAGCATCGTTATCCCAAAGAACCTTAATAGTTGCTTACACTAAGGAACAACTTCACCAGTGGAGAAATTCAATACTCAAGTTTACTAACATCCCTGAGTATTTAATAGGCATGTACTATAGTGAAGAAAAGAGGTTATCTCCTGTAACTCTTACTACATATCAAACGGCTTATAGATATGTTGATAAGTTTGCTAAACTCTATACACTACTCATAGTTGATGAAGTACATCACCTACCAGCTGATAAGTTCAAGTTCATAGCCGAGATGCTACCTGCGCCGTACAGACTAGGCTTATCTGCCACACCATATCGAGAGGATGGTAAGCACACGGAATTATTTCCATTAATGGGAGGTGTTGTTTACTATAAATCACCTAGCGAACTAGCTAAACAGGGCTATTTAGCCGAATATAAGATAGTCACACTTAAAGTAAATCTGAAACCTGATGAACTTAGAACACTTAATAAGTTAAGAAGAAGGTATAGGGAGTTAGTGGGATATGCAAGATTTGAGGATGTATTAGAAGCAGCAAGAAGAGGGGATGAAAAAGCCATTGAAGCCTTAAGACTCCATAATTCTATGAACTTAATAATACATAAATCAAGGTCTAAGGTAGAGAAAGCTAAGGAGATTATAGAGAGAGAGTTAAGTAGGGGTAGTAAAATAATAGTGTTTGCACATTATGTAGACTTAGCTAAGCAAATAGCAAAAGAGACTAATGCTTACCTCTTAACAGGTGATGTCCCAGCTGATAAAAGAAAGTATATCCTCAATGAATTTAAAAAAGCTAAATCTGGAGTATTAGTTGTTACGACATTAGGTGATGAGGGACTGGATATTCCTGATGCTAATATCGGAGTACTAGTTGCTGGTACAGGCTCTAGGAGGCAGTTTATTCAAAGATTAGGTCGACTCCTAAGGCCAGCTAATGGTAAGGTTGCTGTTCTCTATGAAATCGTAACTAAGGGTACAGTGGAGGAACTTCAGTCAAAGCGTAGAAAGGATGTTAAACTCGATGATATAATGTAATGGAAAGGTTGAACGATGAACGCGATATAATCAACAAACATAGAGTAAGGTCTTGAGTAATAATACCTCATCAAGCACTTCAGGACTTACCGTAAAGATAATTGAGTTATTAAAAGGTAGCTCTAGAAGTATAGGAGTTCCATCGATAAAGAGAAGAGGTTTTGAAAGAAGTCTCAATTTCTCTATATTACCTATTACTGCAACCTCTACATCTAATTCCTTACCCCATAAGTCTAAACCATAAAATATGGGATGATGCCTCCATAGTGAGTGTAGTTGACCTCTAATACGTGTTAAGTCTATGCCTTTAATACCTGTCAAGAATGCTATATGCCTTTTATTAATCTCTTTAGAGAGATACGTTAATAGGTCAATGCTGCTATTACTACATATTAATAAGCAGCTACCATCATGATCTATTTCCTTAATTAATTTAATGTTGAGTTTCTTCAATATAGCTTCTAGCGTATTGCAAGTACCATTAACATTTACATGATTACTTATTACTATAGGCTTAGCCTCTACCCAAACATCTTCAGCAATCACTAGTACAGAAGTGATAGATTTAGTCCACGTACTTAAGAGGGATTTTAATTCATCAGAATAAGGGTTAGTTAATATTAAAGAGGAGGGTGGTATAACCAGCTGTCTCTTCACATCCTTAACTATAGTAGTAATGACGGTAGGTTTTAAGGTAAAGAAGACCTTATCTTTATGTCTTCCCATTAAATAACCTACTAAATCTATAATATCATCCTTTACTTCATTACTCCAATTAACTATTATAACTATGGAGTTTTGTGATACCTTCATGACTTTTCAAAAGCTAATTCTATAGGAAAGTTAATTAATTCATTAGCCCCATTACGAATTTTAATCAATACTTTAAGAAGCTGATTTAGTGAGAATAAGATATATACTTTGAGAACCTCCTTTTAATTAGATGATGAGCCTCGTAAGGTCGGATTGATGAAGTAAAGTGCATGACTGATTCTTATTAATAATACTTATTAATCTTCCTCAAACACATTATATTGAGCATCTATGCCTCTAGCGATAGTACTTATAAATACGGAAATAGGCTCTGAAAGCGAGGTTATGGATTCTTTAGCTAAGATAGAAGGTGTTCGTGAAATATATGAAGTTTATGGTATGTACGATATTGTTGCATTAGTTGAAGCTAAGAGTCACGAAGCATTGAGAGAGCTTGTCATAAATAAGATAAGGAGAATACCGCAGGTTAGAGGAACAACTACTATGATAGTTATTGAAAGTAGGAAGGTTAAGCAATGAAGTTATAGTTTAAATTTTAAGCTCTTTTTAACTAAACGTAGAACCTCTTCGTCAACTAGCCTAGATGCTAGTTGATAACCTGAAGTGTAGAGCTCTACATTAATTTCACTGATACGCCTGCCCCTACCTATCGATGCAGCGAGATCTGTAGCAATTGATTTATTTATTAATCCTACAGAGCTCAGCATGTATGTTATAAATCCATAAAATACCATATTAGCACTCAAGGGTGAACCTTTCTTGATGGCTTCTTCACTCGCCTTTAATAGGTAAAACCTGAATGTAGTATCGCCAATTATTCTTAAAGCATCCTCTCTTCTAGGTACTTCAATCTTAGGTATGGATGGTCTTATTATCCTATCATCCACTATAGCTACCGAGCGACCCCTCTTTAGATAATCTATGTACCTTACAGATTCTATAAGTTCTAAGCCTAACATTATGTCGGCATCACCTTTAGCTATCGTTGGTGCAATGACGCCTTTACCTATCCTTACATGAGTTATTACAGAACCCCCTCTTTGGCTTAAGCCGTGAGTTTCAGCTATGCTAACATTGATGTCACTGTTTTCATTACTTTTAATTATAGCCTCACCTATCATTCTAGCTAGTGAAAGTATTCCTTGACCACCTACCCCTACTATAACCATATTGAGTACCATGTTAACTCACCTAGAACCAGAACTTTTTAACTTGTTCTACGTTATAAGGCCTTGAAGGTCTTATTGCCTTAACAGGGCATATCTCAGTACATGCGCCGCAGCCTACGCATAGGCCGGGATCTATTTTAGCTTTTCCATTAGGTAATGGTTCTATTGCTGGACAGCCAAACCACTCGTAACATAGCTTACAAGCAATGCATTTATTCTCGTCAATGACATACGTTGGCACTACTATCCCTTCTCTTCTTAAGTCCCTATATACCTCTAACGCACACCTCCTCTTAGCGACGATTACTGCCGGTTCCTTATTCTCCTTAATGAATTTAAGAGCATCATCTAAGGTCTTCATGACCTCCTTGACATTAAAAGGATCTACAACCTTTACAAACCTTACTCCAACGCCCTTAGCTATATCTTCAACTAAGATCCTTCTCCTACCTTTAACCTTCGTGGTTGGTGAGGGCTGATGGCCTGTCATTGCTGTTACCTCGTTATCTAGAACTACGACTATTTGATTAGAGCCATTAATTAATGCATTGATTAATGGAGGAAGACCTGCGTGGAAGAACGTTGAATCACCTATGAAGGATATCACTACATCATCAGTAAATCTAGTTAATCCATTAGCTACACCTATACTACCCCCCATTTCAATTATTATGTCCTGTAATTGGAAGGGCTTATTATAAGCTAATGAGTAACAACCTATATCACCTGAGGCTATCACGCTTAATCTGTTCTTAATTATGAACATTCTGATGGCATAGAACAGTGATCTATAAGGACAGCCTGGACAGAATGTAGGTGGCCTAGGAGGTAATTTTATGTGTGAAGTATATACGTTCGTAGTAGTAACTGGTTCTCCCAATCCTTTGTCTACTCTTAAGAATTTCTTGAGTGATTTCCTTACTCTGTCTAAGCTCATCTCATAAGGTAGACCCACTAGATCCTTGCCGTGAACTTTAACATTTAGTCCTTCATTGGCTACTATACACTTTAACTGCATTTCAACAACAGGCTCTAACTCTTCTACGATTAAGACTTCTCTAACATCCCTTAATAATTTAGTAATACCCTCCTTCGGTATTGGGTATATAGATGAGAGCTTAATTAGTATTACCTCATTACTCAAGCCTAATTCTTCTAACACCTCTTTTACGTAGGAGTAAGATATACCGACACCAATGATTAACTTACTACCTGAGCCTTCTACGCCATTAAAGGGGAAGTTCTCTAAATCCCTTTGAATGTCATTAACTCTTTTAATCATATCTAACCTATTCCTTCTTGCATTGGCGGGTATTAGCACAAATCTTGATTCTTTTTCGAATTTACCCTTAATTCTTATGTTTCGCGGTATTGGACCTAAAGTTATGGGTGTCCTAGTATGGCTAATCCTCGTAGTACTTCTTAACATTATGGGATGTTTATGTTTGGAGCTTAATCCGAAAAGATATTTCGTGAGGTCCTTAGCCTCATTAACTATCGTAGGTTCGAATACTGGTACGTATGCGTGAATGCCGTATAATCTGTTATCTTGCTCATTCTGACTACTCCACATACTTGGATCATCAGCGCTAACAATTACAAAACCCTCCTTAACACCCGTATACGCACTACTCATGAAAGGATCAGCAGCTACATTTAATCCTACATGCTTCATCGCAACTAACGACCTAATACCTGAAATAGCTGCTGCGTAAGCTATCTCAAAAGCTACCTTCTCATTTATCGACCACTCAACATATATTCCAAGCTCGTCCTTAACCTCCATAAGTGTTTCAACAATCTCTGATGAAGGAGTTCCTGGATAGGCTGTAGCAACACCTATACCAGCTTCTAATGCACCACGTGCTATAGCTTCATTACCAAGCATTAAGACCTTAACATTAGATTTATCGATTAACTCTTTGAATCCAACCATAACAAGACCTTCCCTCTACATATGAGCATCCACCATTAAAAATACTCACGTGACTTATATTGTGTAAAGAACTAAATCCTTCTCTTCCCAATTACCTCAATAAATGATTTGAAGAGCGGTGATGGACTTAAAGGTCTACTCTTAAATTCTGGGTGTGCTTGAATTCCTATGTAGAATTTATTATATTTAAGCTCCATTATCTCGGGGAAGCCCTCTTCACCAAAACCACTAACTATGAAGCCTTCTCTCTCAAACATGTCTACATACTTAGGATTCACCTGATATCTATGTCTATGCCTTTCATATATGATGTCTGCACCATATATTCTATGTGCCAATGTCCCTTTAACGAGGTATATAGGTAAAGCACCTAATCTCATAGTGCCTCCTTTATATACGATGCCTCTTTGCATTGTTAACAGATCAATTACTGGGTGAGGTGTAGAAGGATTTACTTCGGTAGTGTGTGCATCCCTTAATCCTAATACATTTCTCGAGAATTCAACAACCATTAATTGTAGGCCAAAGCATATACCTAGCGTTGGCATATTCTTCTCTCTTGATATCTCTATCGCCTTAATCTTACCCTCAACTCCTCGCTCACCAAATCCCGGAAGTATCAATACGCCGTCTACATCGTCAAGTATGTTTTTAACATCTATTTTACCTAGCTCTATGTCTGTAGCTTCAACCCAAACTAAGTTTACTTTAACTCTATAGACTGCTGAAGCATGTTTTAATGCTTCAATAATACTGAGGTAACTATCATGTAGTTTAGTATACTTACCCACCATGGCTATTCTTGTCTCATATAAGGGATTCTTAAGGCGTTCTACAAAATCAATCCACGAGCCTAAATCAGGCTCTGCATACTTTAAATTAAGTCGTTTAGTAATGAGTTTATGATATCCTTGAGATTTTAGTATTAAGGGTACCTCATATATAGTCTCTACATCGTAATCACTTATAACTGCCTCCATAGGAACGTTACCGTAGAGCGATAGCTTATATCTTGACTCTTGAGTTAAAGGTTCCAATGATCTAGCAATTATGAGGTCTGGCTGAATACCTATACGCCTTAACTCTTGGATACTGTGTTGTGCTGGTTTCGTTTTCTGCTCCCCTGTGGTTGTGAGTTTAGGAATTAATACCACATGGATAAAGAGAGTATTATCGATACCTTCTTCTAGCCTCATTTGCCTTGCAGCTTCAAGAAAGGGTAGTCCCTCAATATCACCTACGGTCCCTCCAATCTCAACTATTGTTATATCACTTCCTTGCTCTTCAGAAACTTCTCTTATCTCTCTTTTAATTTCATCAGTTATGTGGGGAATTATTTGAACTGTCTGTCCAAGAAACTCCCCTTTCCTCTCCTTCTCTATAACGGTTAAGTACACCTTACCTGTTGTTATGTTGTTCTTCTTACTTAAATTCTTATTTAAAAACCTCTCATAATGTCCTAAATCAAGGTCTGTCTCACCACCATCCTCTGTAACGAATACTTCACCGTGCATGTAAGGATTCATGGTTCCTGCATCAACGTTTACATAGGGATCAATCTTTATGGCTGTTACATTATAACCCATAGACTGTAACAGTAAGGCTGTAGAAGCTACTACAACACCCTTACCTAGACCAGAGAGTACTCCTCCAGTAACGAATATGTACTTCCTACTCATCTCCACCACATTAAGTTCCTTCACTAGTAAAGTAGATTATTAGAAAGCTTAAGGGGTAGAGGTCTTATAAGTCTTCACCACGTAGTTTAGAGAGTTAATAGGTATAATTAATGATATTCAGGAACCTCTGTCCTAATTGTGGTGGTGAGATTAGTGAGTTTAGGCTTAGAAGAGGTCTGCCATGTAGCAATTGTTTGCCTGATGAATATTTGAGAGATAATGATGGTGATATCTACGTAATACTACGTAATATTGGTAGAGCTAAGGGAATTTTGAATACGGTACTATTAGAAGAGGAAATGAGAGAATTTGAAAACTTCTTTGAAAAGTACTTCAGTAAAAAATTTTGGCCTGTACAGAGGTCATGGGCCAAGAGATTATTAAGTAAAGAATCATTTGCCTTAGTAGCTCCAACAGGAATAGGTAAAACGACATTACTACTCGCATATGCGCTCTTTAGGGCGTTAAAAGGCGGTAATGTAATATATGTAGTACCCACTATAGAACTCTCAAAACAAGTAATTAGCACACTAAGGTCTGTAGATCTTAATGGAAAAGTTAAGATTATGGAATCTAAGGAGTTTAAAAAGTATTTAGTGAATGGAAATAAGAAGTTTAGCAACTTAATAGTGGTATGTACTCATGCTTTTCTACATAGAAATAAGGAGTTATTAAGAGATTTATTCTTTGATTTAGTTATTGTAGATGATTTTGATGCAGTAATGAAATCTTCGTCAGTTCTCAATCTTATCCTGAATCTAATAGGGATAGATGATGAAACCATAAAGTTAGCTTTAAAAATTATTAAACTTAAAATGGATCTCATGTTTTATAAGGTTATCAATGATGAAGAGAAGTACTTGAAAACTCAGGAATCTCTCTATAAGGCTGAGTACGAGTTTACTAAAAGAATTAACTATAATGATGTAGGTCAATTATTGATCGCTAGTGCTACTGGTAGAGCTAGAGGTATTCGCGCTAAGATCTTACGTGAATTGCTTAGATTTGAACTAGGGTCTATACTTGATTACCTTAGAAATATTATTGATATTGCAGAACCTTTAACGCATGTAAATCTAGTGAACTTAATTAAGGACTTACATAAGGTTACCTTACTCTTTATTAGTAAAGACATGGGCATGGCTAAAGCTAGAGAGGTGTTAGAGCTGCTTAAAGATTATGGTATTAGAGCTGAAGTTGCTAAGAGTGCTCACTCGCTTAATAAGTTAAGGAGTGGTGACGTTGATGTTCTTATAGGTATTGCAACTTACTACGGGGTTCTTACAAGGGGTATTGATGAACCTAAGAGAGTATACAATACCATATTTTTAGGTATACCTAAATTTGAGGTACCACTTGACACAATTCTCCAAAACCCCTTAAGATTGGTTTCAATACTGCATCAGCTTAGAAACGTAGGTTATACACTAAGCGATGAAGAGAATAGTTTA
>CAZUAD010000020.1:8708-18421 GCA_964618155.1 uncultured Desulfurococcaceae archaeon | reverse complement strand
CACCCTTAACGCCCGAACTCTTAACTACTTCGTTTATGAAGTTAGTAATTACCTTAACAGCTTTTTCAAAGTCAAATTTCAGGTGAGGAGGTAAGCTCATAATCCTCACCAACCACAGTGTAGGGTAGAGAGTAATAAGGTATGTAGTTGAGAATTGTAAAACTTAATTTACCAGGTTAAATCTTGCATTACCGGTTAATGACTTACCTACCTATAGTTCGCATGTTGGACATCCACCTGCGTATTCCTCACTAGCTACCATAATCTCCTTATCTCCTATTCTAAACCATCTATGGTATATCTTATCTTTGTGTACGAATCTCTTTGGTATTGATTTAAGTACGTCTTCAACGTCCTTACCAAATTTAATTACTTGTTCAGGCTTTGATCTGTCCCTAAAGACTGTTACGCCCTTACACCTTAACTTCCAGGCTAGTAGAAATACCTTCTTCACATCATCTAGTGTAGCATCATATCTTAGATTTACCGTCTTGCTAACAGCATTATCAACCCAACGTTGGAATACTGCTTGAACTCTTACATGCCATTCTGGTGATATCTCATGTGCTGTTCTAAGTATATTACGGTATTCTCTAGGTATTACATCAAGAACCCCCTTAGCAACCTGAATTAAGGTTTCAGTACTTAGTTTACCTAGCTTACGCAGGTATTCCTTAAGGTATCTATTAACCTCAATAAACAATCCTATGGTTGATTCCCTAACGTATACTAAAGCAAAGAATGGTTCAATACTTGAATTAACACCTGCTATAATGCCTATACTACCAGTTGGTGCTATGGTAGTTACCGTAGCATTTCTTGTACCCTTAACCATCTCCTTCCTCAAATACTCCCAATCGATTTCAGGTCTATCCTTAACTAAGTTTTTAACGTAATCACTTACTTTGGATTCATCATATATAGCATTAGATGGTATTTGAGGCTCCCAATTAAATCTGCCTTTAGCATGAATACTATTCTCAAATTCTGGATACGGCCCTCTCTCCCTTGCTAACTCATTACTTGCCTCTCTAGCCTTGTAGGCTATATACTCCATCACTTTATCAGCTATGTAGAGGGCGTCATGGCTATCATACCTTATACCTAGTTCAGCAAGCATGTCTGCAAAGCCCATAACTCCTAAGCCAACCTTTCTAGTCCTTAACACTGCTTCCTCAATTCTTGGATCAGGATACCAAGACATATCTATAACATCGTCGAGAAATCTTACAGCAAGCTTAACAGTCTCACCTAGATCATCCCAGTCGATAACACCTCTCTTGACAAACACCTTAAGATTTATACTTCCTAAGTTACATGCCTCCCAATTAAGCAGCGGTGTTTCACCGCATGGGTTTGTGGCATGTATTTTACCTACGTTAGGTGTTGGGTTATGCTTATTTATAGTATCTAAGAACACTACTCCAGGATCTCCTGAACGCCATGCGCACTCAATCATGAGCTCGAATAGCTTACGTGCTTTAATATTACTCCAGGGTTTACACTTACTTAATACTTCATCATTAACACCTTCAATCCTTACCTCACGACATGTTCTCGGATTGAAGAGATACCATATATCATCCTTATCCAACGCATCCATGAACCTATCATGCACTCCTACACTGATGTTAAAATTCTCAAATACCCTCTTATCACCACACTTAGACATAACGAATTCAAGAATATCGGGATGCCAATCATGGAGAATCGCCATCATAGCACCCCTCCTCTTACCACCTTCTTTAATCACGTCAGCTGCTACATCGAAGAGTCTCATGAAGCTCACTGAACCACTACTAACACCTCCCGTACCTCTTATGACATCCCCCTTAGGCCTCAATGGTGAGAAGTCGAATCCCACACCAGCACCAGTCTTTTGTATGAATACTGATACCCTAAGGGCATCTAGTATGGCGTTCATATCATCCTCAAGTGGGACTACGAAGCATGCAGCTAGTTGAGGTCTTCTAGTACCGCTATTCATTATCGTTGGTGAGTTCGGAAGGAACTTTAACTTAACCATTAAATCGTAAAACTTTAAGGCATAATCATTGACGGGATTACCATACCTAGACTCAGCGAGTGCAATATAATTAGCGACTCTTCTAAAAGCTTCATTAGGGGTCTCTCTAACCCTACCACTTTCATCCTTAAGTAAGTATCTAGCGTAAAGTAGCCTTAGCCCTTGATACGTAAGCCTTTTCTCAACGTCTTTTACCACCCTTAAATCCTTACCACATTCTCTGTATATTCTATGGAGTAGTAAATTCTTAGCAAACTCAAGCCATCTGTCATCTATAGCACCCCATATCATGGATACATGCTCTATCGCATCTAGTAACTGCTTTTCAGTAGGTTTAGTGATACCCCTACTACTCAATATCCTTAAAGCTTCTCTACTTAATGCATTAACCTCTTCCTCACTTATACCAAGCCTTCTCGCAACTCTAAATACTTCCTCCATACCGTTTAACTAAACAGTTACAGAACGTAAAAATACATCCCTATTCTAAGAAACCACTATGCGCTTCATCTTAAGTGCTAAGAACCATCATATTATTTAAAGATTATGCACGTATCTTAATCACGGGCTTGAACGTGTTCTCATTCGGTCCTGTAAGCTCTCGAAGACTAGGTAGGAGTTTAGGTGTTAATAACATACCTCCTAAGATATGTAGCTATTCTTGCGTATATTGCCAACTAGGTAAAACACTAAGGTTAAGTATTGAAAGGAGAGCCTACTACGATCCTAGGGATATATTCAAGGATGTAGTCATGAGGGTCGAATCTGTCGTGAGGAAGGGTGGTAGTATTGATTACATAACCATAGTTCCAGATGGTGAGCCTACGTTAGACGCTAACTTAGGTAGACTTATAAGAGTGTTGAAAGAGTTAGGCATACCTGTAGCTGTAATTACGAATGCATCACTCTTATGGATGGATGATGTTAGAAAGGACTTAAGTGAAGCTGACTTAGTTTCAATAAAAATAGACTCGGTTAGCAAGCATATATGGAGAAGGGTTAATAGACCTCATAAACTATTAAGAATTGATGATGTTCTTGAAGGAATTAAGGATTTTAGCCACGAATTCAATGGTTTACTAATATCTGAGACTATGCTAATCAATAATATTGATTATGGTGATGAATTAAGGAGAATTGCTAGCTACTTAGGATATTTAAAGAATTTAAGGAAGGCCTACATAGCAGTACCCACAAGACCCCCCGCCGAATCATGGGTTAGACCAGCAGAAGAGAGGATACTTGTTAAGGCGTATGACGAGTTCTCTAAAGTACTTGGTGAAGAAAGAGTTGAATACTTAATTGGTTTAGAGGATAGTAACTTTACCTTCATCAATGAAGATGAGGAGGAGTTGATAAGAGTGGCTTCAGTTCATCCACTTAGGGAGGATATTATTGAAGGATTTCTTAAGAGGTTTAATAGAGATTGGAGCTTCATTGAAAACTTAGTAAGGAGAGGGATCTTAAAGGTAGTTAGTTATGAGGGTAGGAGGTACTTCGTTAGATCCTTTACTAAGTAATTGGTTCATGCACTCCAACTTGGTAGCTCAATAAATACTACCGTTAACTATATCTACCTCTCCAAAGCACATTATGTAGGGCAGAATTGGCTGTTCTAAGGGAGGTTAAGAGTATAATTTCTAATGCTCTAAAAGAGAATAGATTCAAGTTACTCGAGCATGAAGCGTTAAGGCTATGTGAGCTGTATGGAATACCTGTCGCTTCTTACGGCTTAGCTAGGTCATTAGATGAAGCATTAACTATAGCTAAGAAGATAGGATTTCCTAGTGTAGCTAAGGTTGTAAGCCCAGACATTAGCCATAAGAGCGATGTAGGAGGTGTTATCCTTAACCTTAAGGATGAAGAAGACATAGCTAAAGCATATGAGAAAATAATGAATGAAGTCCCTAAGAGAGCACCTAATGCTAGAATATATGGTGTTCTCATACAGAAGATGGCAAGTCCTGGTGTAGAGGTTATTGTTGGTGGTACTCGTGATCCTACTTTTGGTCCTGTTGTTATGTTTGGTTTAGGAGGAATATTCGTAGAAATACTAAAAGACGTAAGCTTCAGAATAGCACCCCTAGAACCTGAGGATGCTGAGGAAATGATTAAGGAGATTAAGGGATACAAGATTCTTGAAGGCTATAGGGGTATGCCACCAAGAGATATAGAGGCTCTCAAGGACATAATTTTAAAGGTTTCAAAGCTTATGGATGAGATAGATAATATTAAAGACATAGACCTAAACCCGATAATAGCCTATGAAAAAGGTAGAGGTGCCTTAGTCGTTGACGTAAGGGTAATCTTAAAATAGGTGTTAAGAATCTATGAGCTTAATCAAGGTAAGATTCCGAGATGAATGTAAGGAAGTTAGGGAAGTTAATGAGCTAGCATACTGTATACATGGTGAAGAATTAAGGTTTGTATTAATGACAAGTATACCAAGAGAAGCTATTGACATACTTACGTTAATATTAAGTCTAGGAATTGCTCATAGTGTTGAGGATTTCGTAGATGAGTTCATAGGGTTAAGATGGCCTTCAAAGGTGATAGTAGGTAGGGATGTTATAGCATTAACGAATTTTAAAACGTTGGGTAGAGATATTGAAGATCGTGTTAAGGTTTTAATCAATACTTCTATTACGTTATCTAAGTTGAGGAGGTTAAGAGATTATGGTGAGTTAATTGCTAGTATAGTCAGTAAGTTTACGAATTACATATCTGAAGCATTAAGAGATGTCATGGAGGGTGTTAGGTCTAAGTATGTTATAGAATATATGAGTAAGTTCTCCATGTTAGGAGAGGAGATTAGGGTTGAATTAACTAATGGATCAAGTGTCGAAGGTGAGGTTCTTGGTTTAAGGAGGGATGGATCACTTATAGTATTGTCCAAGGAAGGCATGAAGTATATTAGTCCTAGTATGGTTAAAAACATAGAAGTTCTCTGGCCTTAGGATTAACCTTAGGTGATTAATATGTACCAAATACCTATGATAGGGTTTGAGGAGGTTGAGTCCGTAATAGATCCTGAGGAACTTATTGAGGAGATTTGTGAATGTTTTAAGCTATACTCTATGAAGAGAACAGTAACGCCTCCTAGAACCGTTATGTACGTAGAGGGTAATTGGTGGGGGATTATGACGTCCTATATCCCAGGTTGTGGTGTAGGTGTTAAGGTTGTAAGTGTTATACCCGATAACCCTAAGCGTGGATTAAGAACCACTCAAGCACTCGTTACGATATATGATCATGAAACAGGGTTACCCTTAATAGTAATGGATGGAACATCGCTAACAGCCCATAGAACAGCTGCAACAACAGCTGCATCAATAAAATTTATGTGGAGATCGAAGGGAGGAACCTTAGGTCTTATAGGTGCGGGATTTCAGGGTAGGTACCAAGTACTCTATGCCTACAAGGTCATGAAGCCTGATAGAATATTGATTTACGATATAGTCAAGAAGGCTTCAGAAAGACTTTCTAAGGAGCTTTCACGAAAACTTGATGCTGAAATTAAAAGTGTAAGTTCGTTGAAGGATCTACTAGAGGGATCGCATGTAGTTATTGAAGCAACTACATGTAAGGAGCCAGTAATAATTGGTAAGTACCTAAAGCCGCCGGCACATGTCATAAGTATAGGTGCTCATACACCAACAGAGAGAGCTATAGATGATGATACCATAAGATTAGCTGAAGTTTACGCTGTAGATTCAAGAGAGGCAACAAGTAAGGAGACAGGTGATGTTGTTCAGCCGCTTAAGTCAGGCATATTGAAGTTAGAGGATTTAGTAGAGCTTGGTGAGATAGCCTTGGGTTTAAGGCCAGGAAGGGTGGGTAAGGGTATAACGATTTTTAAGACTGTAGGAATAGCTGTTGAAGATACATGCGCAGCATACTACGTATTAAGGAAGTTAAGTAGAAAGGCAAAATAGGGCCTTAGACCTAAATCTAAAGGTGCTGAACATACCAATAGTCAGTATAGTAGGTGAGAAGGTAAGGACATTAAAGATTGAGTGTAAAGATTCAAGCATTGATGTGAAAGAGCTTCTAAACCTACTGAAACTTAATGAGGATTATGATTATGTAGTCATAAGTGATGGAAGGGTATTAAAGGGCGCTGATTCCATATGCGATAGAGAAAAAATAGTGATTGCTCTTATAGCTCATGGAGGCTAATGTTAGTGTGGATGATGTAACCCGACCGCTACTGATGTGGTGATGATGTGGCGGTGTCTGATGAAGTGATTAAATACCTCAAACTCCTCAGTAATATAATCGCAAATCTTAAGGGTTCATGTGATTTAAGATTAAGTTACTATGATAAGATACTTAAACTCATGGCCAAGGAATTACATTATGCCTTAGATAATTTAAAGTATAGACACTACGCAGACTTTATGAGAAATTTAAAAGTGATTTTGGAATCAGCTATAATACTTACGTACTACTTCACAAAGTATAGGCATCAAGAAGAATACTTACTCAAGGAAGTTCATAGAAGAAGTAGAGCTGCAACTACGTTCAATATTAAGATGATAGGTAAAATTAAGGGCTTACACGGTATTATCAAGAAGGAGATCATCAATGCTTACCTCAAGGTCAGTGAGTACTCCCACCCAACGAATGGTCTTTCGAGGATTCACGAAGATACACTTAAGTACTTAAGTGAGATGTATAAACTTGTTAATGAGGTAGTTGATTATGTCATCTACTTATTCTTGCTATTATGTAGGGATGGTGTTAAAAAATTCAAGGATGCAGTCGTAGCTCTTAATCTAAGAAGATCCGGTAAGTACATTAGAAGGCATTAATCAGAACCCGGACCTCAACATCACGAACTCAGTTGGAACCCAATTCATCATTCATTAATACTCTTTCCAACATTGATTATATACTTTCTTATGAACTCTCTTACTAAAGGACCTCCAGGCCTACCTAAGATTCTTTCAGTAATTCTGCAGAAGGCACAAACATCACCACTTGAGATTAATCCACAATACTTACATTTACTTACTCTTTCAGCTTTGATTAAGTTCTCCATGACTTTAGAGTTCTTAACGAACTTTCTTATAAAGGATTTACGAAGACCTGGGTACTTAATATCGAGATCAACAAGGTATCTTTTAAGGAATTTATCCATACCTGTAACATCGATAAACGGACATGTGTACTTAAGAAATGGTAACTTCCTTACTAAGACGTAAGCAAGGTTCTCTCTCTCAGTTACCTCATATAATGGTCTAATCTTCTTTGAGGCTATAGCATCTACACCTTCGATACTAGGTACTAACTTAATCATTGAGCTTATATTCTGATTTAGAAACTCCTTAATTATGTTAGCAGTGATATCATCCATGTTGTGGCCCGTAGCTATAGCACTTGCATTAAGCTCTACGGTAAAAGCATTCATTAAGTATCTCTTCACTAATCCGCAAATAGAGCATGTAGGTCTCTTACTAAGTCTTGCTAAGTCGGGTATTCCAAGACCTAAGACGTCCTTGACGGATATTATGAATATCTTCATATTAGTTATTTTCCTGAACTCCTCAACAACCTCTAGAGCTTTCTTGGAAAAGTCTTCAATGCCCAAGTCTATATGTAATCCAATAACCTTGAAGTCGTACTTCCTACTTAACTTAGAAAGAACATAGGCTAAAGCAATACTATCCTTACCACCAGAGATAGCTATAACAACTACATCACCCTTCTTCACAAGCCTATACTTTCTAATAGCCTCCTCAACTCTCCTTTCATAATATTCTATGAAGTGCTTCTCACATAGGCTTAATCTAGCATAGGGTATCTTGATTATAGCTTCAGAACCACATATACTACACTTACCCAGTTGAGATCACCTCGTAAATCTCTACGATATCACCATCCTTTACATCATAATCCTCCATAACGACACGCCCATTGACTACTACGATAACATGGTATTGATTAAGCCCTAACATTCTAAGAATTCTTAAGACCTTAACCGTAGCCTTATCCTCAATTACTACATCTTTAACCCTCTCATTAGGGTAGAGCTTAATCTTAACCCTCATCTCTTAACTAATTACCTTTAATCCCGTTAAAATATCTTTATCCGTTAGTGTTAGTTATTCTTGACCAAAGACTTGCCTCCATATCTCCCTATACCTTACTACCCTTCTATCCCTCAATAGAGCGCTAAGTATTTCAGGTGACCTCTTTATCGATATTAAGAATGTTTCCTCACCTTCTCTATCAAATGTAGCTCTAATACCTCTTCTCCTCTCAATGAAACCCATCTTATGCAGTTCATCTAAAGCTTTACTCACTTCCTCAATATTTGGGGCCTCCTCACCCAATGTCTCCCTAAAACCTCTTAACTCCATCATTAGCTCAGGGAGCCATAGAGAGCCTAAGCAGAGGTAGAGAACCCTAAGTATATCTCCCATAACTTTACCTAAACCTTTGTCCGAGCTTAATATATCATTTAACGTTCTAAACATTCAATTCTAACCTCAAGTCCGTAACCTAAACTAAGTATTTAAGTATTCAAAATCCTAGCCAAACAGTAAATTCTTAATCTCAAATGTTAATGATGTAACATTCAATTTCCATGAATTACTAATTAATTTATATAATAGATAACCCCTTAAATTACTTAGTTGAGTTACTTCGGGGGAACATATTGTCCCTTGAGGAGGCTGAGATCTTAAGAGAAAGAGCTGAGGCTTTCTTAAGGAATGCTGAAAGACTCATAGTAGAGAGGGTATATGACTTAGCAGCTTTCAATCTAGAACAATACTGTCAACTAATATTGAAATATAAACTACTAGTAAAGACAGGAACTTATCCTAGGACTCACTCCATAATTAGACTTCTAAGGGAGCTTTCAAAAATAGCTAAGAATGTAGATGAGCTTCTTAAGAGTAGGGAATCGGTGATATTCTTAACTAAGATTGAGGATGCATACATAGGTGCAAGATATCTCCCAAGAAGATATGAGGAAGTAGAGGTTAAAGAGATGTTAAGATATGTTAAGGAGGTGTTTAAGCCTGCACTTGATAAAGTTTGACATATATGTAAGGTCGGGTAAGAAAGCACTTGAATACATGAAGAACTACATTAATGTTGCTAAAAAAGTTAAGAAGCTAATACATACCTACTGGCCTAAAGCTAAGATATATGTATTCGGATCAGTAATTAATGGTAGGTATACAGCTGCAAGTGATATAGACATACTTGTAGTCCTTGATAAGAAGCCTAATCCTAAGGAAGAGGTAGAGGTTAAGGCAAGCATATATATGAGACTTGATGCACCAATACAGCTTCACATAGTCAGTAGAAGGGAGCTAGAGTTCTGGTATAAGAGATTCATAGATAGAATTATTGAAATTCCTTAAACCATACTTACCTAAAAACGCGTTAGTGATACTTAATTAGTTAATTACGGCTTAGGTAGCTTTAGGATATGTCTTACTAGCATAAGTCCTATGACTGTCTTAGCATCACATACCCTACACTTAAATACTGCTAACTCTAGAGCTTTATTGAAAGGCATTTTATAAACCTCAATAACCTCACCAAATTCAGGTCTAGAGCCTACGTACCTTAATTTTCTAGCTATGAATATGTGTAGTACCTCGTTACTATAGCCGGGGGCTGTGTAAACTGATATCAAATGTTTGAGTTCGCCAGCATCATAACCAGC
>CAZUAD010000020.1:0-8698 GCA_964618155.1 uncultured Desulfurococcaceae archaeon | reverse complement strand
AGCCCTATACTGCCTTAGTATTATCGTATCTCCATCATCGAATAAAGGTACTATAGCTACAGCTTCACCAAAATCAACAACATCTCTTACTGCAACCCTTCCATTAATGCTGATAATTCTCTTAACTAAACTTAACCTCCTACCCCTACATAATACCTCATCACCTACAAGCTTAACCTTAACCAAGCATTACACCCACATCTACACAACATCGCCGTAATTAAAAGTAAGTGGCATAATTGGTTGTTAGCTTAACTGTTAGATATACGAACATATGATATTTAATATTTCACATAATATAATTTGATATACTTAATTTTACATAATGATAACTTAAAATATTTAGGTGGGTAAACGGTTAATAGAATTATCACAATATTTACGCGGGGATATCGAAAAATGCCTTTCTGGAGATGTAGAAGTTGTAGTTTAATTCTTGAACTGCCAGAACCTCCGGATAAGTGTCCTAAATGTGGTGCTTCTAAAGATATGTTTAAGGAGCTTACAGAGGAGGAGGTAGATCTTATTATTAAGTCAAGGAGGACCAATAGTTTACATTTAAAGGCGTTAAATCTGCTTGAGGAATTGTTAAGTATTGCTGAGGAAGGTATTAAGGATGGTTTAGATCCAGCTTGTGTTAAGATATTTAATGAAGAGAAAGAATTTGCTACATTAACAATTCAGAAGATTAAAGCTGAACTTGAAACCCATATAAAGAAGGGTAAGTGGGGTTAATTCAGCCTTTTTACTTTAAAGCAACCACTCCTTTCAATTACATGGGTGTAAGATAATTACTGGTAAGTTTGATATAGTCACATATGCGAAGAAAATGTATGTTGATGAAATCGCTGCAGCAATGATATATAGTAAGTTGTCCAGTATTTACAAGGCTAAGGACATAAGTTCTAAGCTTAGGAAGTTAGCTGAGATGGAAGCTAGACACGCGGCATTTTGGAGGAGGTTCCTTGAACGTAGAGGTTTTAATGTTGATAATGTTAAAGTAACTTACTGCTTAACTTAAAGGTTTTTATGTACAGGTTAATTGGTTTAGGTCTTACACTAAGACTTCTCGAACATGATGAGAGAAGTGCTTATGAATTATATAGCCAGGTCATTGGCTATGAGGGCTTAAGTAATGAGGAAAGAAAGGATTTAATGAAAATTCTTGAGGATGAACTTGTACATGAAGTTGAACTAGTTGAGAGTAGTGAAGCACTTAAGGATTTCCTAGAACATGTAAGGGATGCAGTACTAGGTATGAGTGATGGGTTGGTAGAGATTTTATCCGTAGTTTCAGGTCTTGCCGGTGCTTACCCTAATCCCTCAGTCATCGCACTTAGCGGTTTAATAGTCGGTATTGCAGGCTCCTTATCAATGGGCATAGAAGCTTTTAGTAGTGTAAGAGCTCAAAGACATGTTAGAGTAGGGCTTCTTAAAGCTGTAAGTACTGCTGCAAAGTATGTAGGTCATGTATTGAAGGACCATGTATTTAAGTTCATGTTGAATAAAGGGTTTAGTAAGGAGATTTCAAGGGCTATTGCTGAGGAGGCTATAAGTAATGAGAGGTTATTAACTAGGTTAATAGCTGAGGAAAGGTATGGCCTTAGGGAAGAGAGGTTAGAGGAGCCTCTTAAATCAGGGCTATATACTGGGTTGTTCTATATTCTTAGTGCTATGGTACCATTAATACCGTACTTCATAGGTTTAAAGATAGTATTAGCATTACCTCTATCCTTCGTATTAGCGTCTATAATGCTTGCATTACTTGGCTTTATAATAGCTGCTCTCGCAGGTTTAAGTATAAAGAGTAAAGCATTAGAGCTTGTTCTCGCTGGCTTAGGTTCTGCTACAGCAACATACCTTATCGGTAGGTTAGCCTCCATACTACTGGGCATCGAGATTACCTAAGTCACATAGATTGCTTAACACCTCACGTATTGATTATACTTTTAATGCTCCATTCTTAAGGTACTCTTAGTAGGGCTGGAAATATGAGGGTATTTTACATAACGACCCCTATATACTATCCTAACGCACCACCACACCTAGGTCATGCCTACACTACGGTGTATGCTGATATATTAGCAAGATATCATAGGCTAGTAGGAGATGATACATTCTTCTTAACTGGTACTGATGAACATGGATTAAAACTTCAGAGAACTGCCGAGAAAAAGGGTGTTCATCCTAAGGAGTTTGTTGATAGGATGGCTGAGGTTTATAAGCACTACTGGAGCATACTTGACATAAGTTATGATTACTTCATACGTACTACGTACAGAACTCATGAAGAAGTTGTTAAAAAAGCTATCATCGAGCTTCATAGGAAGGGCTTCATCTATAAGGCAAAATATAGTGGTTGGTATTGCGTTGATTGTGAGAAGTTCTATAGTGAGGGAGAGTATGAGGTAGTTAATGGAAAACCCTATTGCCCAATACATAGGAAGCCTCTTGAATATTTAGAGGAGGAGACGTACTACTTTAAGTTAAGTGAGTTTAAGGAATTTCTTAGTAAGGTACTCTCAAAGGGTGGAATAGTCTATCCTGAAAGCTATGCTCGTGAGGTACTGAGTAAGCTAGAGACTGTAGGGTTAAGGGATATCAGTATAGCAAGACCTAAGAGTAGGGTGTGGTGGGGCGTAGAAATACCTTGGGACCCTAATTATACAGTGTACGTATGGTTTGATGCATTACTTAACTACTTAACAGGTGTTGAGTACCTACTAAATAATGATAGGTTTAGAAGGTATTGGTCTGAAGTACATCATGTTATAGGTAAGGATATACTATGGTTCCATACGGTTGTATGGTTCTCAATACTTAAGGCACTAGATATACCGCCACCTAAGAGGTTGATCGTTCATGCATTTGTGATTAATAAGGGAGTTAAGATGGGTAAGAGTGCTGGTAATGTCATAGCGATAGAAGACTTAATTAATAGGTATGGAAGTAGCGATAGTGTTAGATACCTTATTGCTAGGGTGTTTAATCTACATAAGGATGTTGAAGTTACTACAGAACTTCTTGACTCCATACATAATACTGAGTTAGCTGATAATCTAGGTAATTTAGTGAGAAGGGTCGGTGTTTTAGCGATAAGGAAGTTGAATGGTGTTGTAGAGTTTAAGGGTATAGATAGAGCATTAGAGGATAGAATCATAAACACACTTGAATCATATAGGAAGTTTATGGAGACATACGAAGTATCTAAGGCAGTAGTCCCCATCATGGAATTACTACGTGAGGCTAATGCCTACATTAATAAGGTTAGACCTTGGGAGAAGAGAGAACCCCATGAGGAGCTATATACACTACTTGAAGTACTTAAGTACTCAGCAAGGCTTCTATCACCGATAATGCCTAAGATCTCACGTAAGCTTGCTGAGTCGTTAGGCTTTACAATATCTAATCCATATGTTGAGCCTATAGGCTCGCAAAAGGTGTATGAAGTCAGGTCGGCACCTATACTTTTTAAGAAGGTGTAGAGGGTATTAGAGTGAGTAAGAGGTTATTCAGAAGCAAAAGTGACAAGATATTATGTGGTGTTTGTGGAGGTATTGGTGAGTACCTAGGTGTCGATCCTAATATTATAAGGTTAATTACGGTAGCCTTATTCGTCATAAACCCTCTACTCATCTTCATACTCTACATAGTGGCATGCTTCATACTACCAGAGGGTTATAGAAGTAAGGAGTTGAGTGAGGAGTCTCTTAAGTCCTTAGATTTAAGAAGGATTCTTAATGAGGTTGCTAAATCTAAGTATCTGAGAAGTGTGCTTTTGATATTAAGTTTCGTACTCGTTATTATAGGTTTAATAGCCATAGTGGTATCTCTACTTAAACCGGTAATCACCTTAACATTATGGTCTCAACCTCTAGGGTTTGTTTTGAGTTTAAGTTACGGTATAGCACTCATTATAGCTGGCATTGCATTAGTGATCATTGCTCAAAGACTACCCTAAAGCTAGTTACGAGTTAGGAGAAAGTATAGCTAACTAAGGTATTACCTCAACACCTAAACCTTTAGCTACGCTCCTCTGTTTTTCATCTAGGGTAAGGAGTTTAGCTTTCTTTTCAATAGCTAACGCTATGTAAATCGCATCGTAAACGGTAATCCCATGACTAAGTGCTAATTCTAGCGCCTTATCTAGGTAATCTCTCTCAGAATGTAACAATATGTTCTTACCGATGAGTAATTCCAGTACTTCGTATGCCTTAAGAGCTTCCTTAAATGATAGATACTTCCTCAAGTATGACGCCTTCCATATAGCATTACATACCTCCTTAACTACGTGATCAACTGATATAGCATTACCTACATACTTTACTAGATCCCTCCAACCAGGCTCCTTAAGCACTATTGCCGCTAAAGCTGATGTATCAACTACTATCACGATCCTCCCTCACAGACCTAACTGAGAAACCCTTAGGTACGCTCCATGAAGCCTTCTCTAACTCATTGATAACCTTACGTATGTTTTCTAAAGCTTCAAGCTCCCTAATTCTCTCTTCAACAAATCTCCTCAATTCTTCAGACCAGTTAACCACCTTACTATACTTTAACATTTTCTCCTTAACCTCTCTTTTAACCTTAAAACTAACTACCTCACTCATAGACTACCCTCTAAGTATACTAGGTAGTATACATAATAAGTATTACCATATATGTAGACTTAGCAATCTCATGTAGAAGTCTCTTAAGAGTAATTTCATGGCAAAGATTATTATTAAGTTATGTAAAAGGGTGCCTATTACTTATGTAATACTTCTTAATACTAATTTTTAGTCAATCCGACTGCTACTTAGTGATGCGGCTTTTACCTAAAAGCTGATTAAGTTTTAGCTTCTCAGTCTTATCAGTGTTGTTGTGGAGTATGCTGTGTAAGTCATTAGTATGGATATTAGTTCTGGTATGGCGATTCCCTCAATTACTTTGGCTACCATATTTGCATACCACGCTAGGATGAATGCTAGTATACATGGTGTTAGCCATAACCTCCTATAGTAGATCGTAACGTAGGTTATGTAGGAGAGCATGGTTATGAAGAGTATGACAGATACTATGTAGTGTACTGAGGTATACGCTTCATTGAATGTACCAACGAGGATTAAGGTAATCCCTAAGATATAAAGGTGAACTACTTCACCAATACTAAGCTTCCTAGTAGTTAGTGTTGCCTGTATAGCTATTAGATAGCCACTAAAGACTAAACCAAAATTAAAGAGTATTGCTGAAGAAATGTACCTCGGATGTCCTAAATCACTTAAGGCATTAACTAAAGGGCTCCACCAAGGCGATATAGCTATTGATAATGCAATGAAGATTAATGGGGTAAAGGGCGAGTAGTACACTATCAAAGTTCTTAATATTTTAATTATCATAGCTATAGACCTTAGTAGTATAGACAATAACCTAATTAACTTTAGTCGTTTACCTACATAATTAAACTAACTATTTGAAGCCTATAATGTCTTTGCAGATCTTCTTACCTTATTAGGTGGATCGTTTATATGTCTCCAAAGCCCTTTACTAAAACTTATTACTTGTATTCCAAGAGAGTCAATGGTTGTATCCGTTATTAGTGGTTCCTCTAAACCTGGGTGTATCACTAGATGTGCTTTTATCTTTGAGATTTCCTTACCCTCATCTACAAGCCTAATCTCAATAGCATCTCTAACAAGGTAAACCCTTCTTACAGAATCGGCAATAGATGCCTCTACTGCTTCACCCTTTCCCCTTATAGTAAAACCTAACTCTTCAGCAATCACCTCATCAACAACAAGAACAGGTTCAGGGCTATGCGCACCTCCATTAACTAGAACAACATACTCTTTAACGATATCCTTACCTAGGGGTTTAACTCTTAACTTAACGTAAACAACCATAGCTTCACCTTTCATTCTCCCTTTGACTTAATCTTAAGGACCCACCTACCTAATTTTAAGTATGGTGTCTTTTTACTAAGCTTCTTAAGAATCCATCTCCCATAGCTTAACTTAAAATCCTTCCTCACAATAACCTCCACTTAAGTATTAGGAAAGTAAGGTAAAATATCCACTATAATCTTGGGTAACTTATATTTCAGGGTTTAAAGTTATGCAAACCATACTTAGTCCGCATGATTAAACGTAATTTAACTTTTTACGTATTAGCTAAGTATTGACAGCTGCTATCACGCACTTAAAGTTCTTAAGAGTTTAATAGCGAATTTAAATGCTCTCTCATGAGGTAATGCCAGTATCCCTAACCTTATTGTCTTAAGGAATTCATAACTATTATTCGTAACCCTTATAGCTATAAACCCCTCTCTTACAGCATCAACTACTGCTGTAAATGCGTCATCAATTACTATAGCCTTTTTAGAATTCATTAATTTAACACATGACCTAAACATATCTATCTTAAGAGGCCCATAACCACTATCTCTACCAATTACAGTTAACTTACCACTAGGGAGTAATTTAGACACTATTTCCGTAGCTATGCTCTCAGGTTGCTTAGTAGCTATGCATAAATTCAAACCCTTAGCATTAAGGCTAAGGATTTCGTTAAGCATATCTTCTTTTATTAATTGTTCGTAACCGTATTTACTGATGAATTTACGCTCATATTCCTCAATTAACTTAGAAAACCTGTGATAACCTATCTTATCATTTAGCCATAACTTGTAAAAACGCATTGAAATTGTCTCTCCATGAGTTAAAAGCTTCTTCTTGATGCATTCCCTCCTTATAAATTTCCAGTCAATATTTAGCTTAACTAATGTAGAATCAAGGTCTAGTATTAGACACAAATCGCCCAACCTTAAGTGTTTAAGATTATTAATTGCCTTACTTAGGAACTTCTTAACCTTTACTATGTCGTGACTTAATGATTTGACCCACTCCACTCTCTCCTTAGATAATTTTCTTAAACCTACGATTACTTGTGAGAAAACTCTTGCAGGATCTATGGGGCTCAAATCACTTAAGGGGACGTTACTTAATGCCTTACTCAATAATCTTAACCACGTACCTACATCCTTAGCTATGTATCTAATTCCATCTAGAACCCAAGAATGAAAACCTGTCCTAACCATTAATCTCCTTGCTAACTTCTTAGCATGGTCAATTCCATAGATAAATGCAGCAGCCAGTATAGCGGGAAGCTGGTAGTTAAGCTTTACTGGTAAGTCAATACTACCCCAAAATTTAGGGTTAATCTCTAAAACAACGTAATCACCTGTCTCTGGATTCCACCTAGTTTCAACCATTAACGGACCTGTCCACTTAAGCTTCCAAATAATTTTCCTGCCAATTCTGTACAATCTAGGGTCATGTATTGGTCCAAAGGCCATCAGACTAGCTCCACCTATAGGATCATACTCAATTACTCTTTGATGTGTAAACTCAATTAATGGTTCCCCATTAATCGATACAGTAAAGTAGCCCCTACCAATACCTGGAAAGAATTCCTGAATTATCTCATCAGTTCCTTTAACATAATCTAAGGCTCCCTCCAAGTAGCTTACATACCTTGGTTTTGAGGCATCACTAAAGCCCTTAATAACTAATGGTGGTCTCAACTCACTAAACACCCTCTTCACATCATTAACACTTAGAGTCTTAGGTATATTACAGATATCACTTACTATACTACCTAAGACAGCCTTATTAGAAACCACTGTTACCTTATCGTAGTCCGGTACAGCTACGTTCACCTTTAACCTTTCAAATAAGCTCTTATACTTAGATAATGAGAGTACGTCTATAAAGTCTATGGGCACTACAAGGTCAACATCAAATCTATGGCTTAGATAAGCAATCTCTAAAGCCCATTCACGCGTACCTCTTACCGATCCCGTAACTAATTTAGTATTAAACACCCTAGATGTAATGTATGGATGAAATTTATTTGCAAAAACAGCAATTATATGGCATCCTAATAATTTACGTATCGAGTATGCTATAGCAAGCGCCTTTCTAGATGATGACGATGCTAGTAAGACCCTACATCTGCGCTTTACTCCTCTGTACTTCATTCTTAACCATCATATAAGCATCAACACCCCTAATAATCCTCACATCCTCTAGTGATGTTAGGTACTCAAGTACTTTAGGGTATGCCCTACCACCCCTCATCTTTACCGATGAATCATGCCATAAAATAGTAATAAAGTCCCTACCCTTCTCTCTAGCTAATCTCAAAGTCCTGTCAATAACATCAACAACCTTATCCTCATTAACCCCCATATAAGTGAATAAATACGCATCCATTATGGTTACGGGAAATACTATAACGTCATGAACGATCTCAAAGCCCATGTCCCTAGCATCAACTCTATCTTTAGAGTACTTAAGCGATGAATCATAAACAAACCCTACCCTTCTTAGGATCCAGTAATCCTTTTCACTAATCCTCAAATAGTGAACCCTACATCCAATAACCCTACCTTTACCAGCGATTCTCTCAATTAACGATTTCTCATACAGTACTTGATTTACTGATTTAACGTAATTTAAATGTGCACCAATCTCCCAACCTCCCCTAACTAAGTCTAAGATAACATCCCAGTACTGATCGATAAATGAATTATCATCATATACGGCCCTAAAGAAAAACGTTGAACGAATCCCAAAACGCTCTTCAAAATCCATTAGGTCAGGTATGCCGAAGTAGGGATTATAGCTATCAATGATAACACGCCTAATAACCTCCT
>CAZUAD010000019.1:17529-18703 GCA_964618155.1 uncultured Desulfurococcaceae archaeon | reverse complement strand
TAGTAACATAGGTTAATTCTAAGGGCATCGACTTAGGCTTAGCTAATTCCATTAACCTCATTAATAATCTTACAGGTATTCTTTCATAGGCATTCGGTCTTCTATACTTGGAATCCAAGTAGATTAAGACGTTGTAATAGTTCCTGCCTCTACTTTTATCCGTACCTTTCTCTACAACTAACTCGGAATAATAACCTGCAATTCTAGCTAGCCATAATATCTCATAAGCTAACCTCTCATTAGCTGTGGTATAGCATGTATACCTCCTCCTTAACGTTCTCCTAGAGTCTGCTTTTAGTCCATTAAAGAAGGCTCTAATAACCTTCTTTGGCGACTTCCATAGATGAGGAGGTATAAGTTTTTCACGTAAATTAGCTCCAAGGAGCTTCTCAAACAATTCAGCTAATAACGTATGAGGATACTCATATATAATGCAAGTACCCCTACTATCGATAACAGGTTTTAGGTTGAATTTCTTCTTCATTATCCTTAATACATTCTCTGCTATCTTACTCTCATTCTCACCAAAGGTAAAGCATATTCTTTTACCTCTATGCTTCTTAACGCATCCATTAGCTATATAAGCTCCAAAAACATATGCTAGATCTTCGTCTAACTCTATTGTACCAGGTAGTACATGACTTCTCCATCTCTTTATCCTTACTCTTTCTCTCACCTTTCTATCCTTTTCAAGTATAAGGTACATGGATAGGGGAATCGGGTTTTTACCTCCATTAAGCTTCTTAATTTCTTCAGGTACGTTATCTACATAATCTTTCCTAGGGTCTCCTACAATTTCAATTACATCTATTACTTGGTATTTCGTGTTCGTCTCTGAAGGTCTGTTTTTAACAAATGTTACTAGTAGGTCGCCTGGCTTAAGTGTTGATACAGGTTTCTCAACTATCTCTAAACTCTTATCGTCCAGCACGAATACGCTGTGACTACCTGTAGCTTTTACCTTCCCTCCACCTTCAAATGTAACTTCATATATCTCGTTAGCTTTATGTCTTAGGACGTACTTAATGGGCTTCCATAACACATTAAATCCATCATGACTTAACACGTAGTATCCACTAACAGGTTTAGGTACCCATTCTTCACCTTCATTGTAGAATCTATCGATAAAATCACCTACGTTAACTAAATTGACTTCACCTTTAGAGTTCATGAT
>CAZUAD010000019.1:0-17519 GCA_964618155.1 uncultured Desulfurococcaceae archaeon | reverse complement strand
GCTATAGACTGAAATAGTACGTAGGCCTCCTCGCCTCTTACCTCGCCTACGATTATTACGTCTGGTCTATACCTTAGCGATATCTTAACTAAGTCGTATAGTGTTATCTCACCTATCTTTTGAGGTCCTATACCGTAGCTTGGTCTAGCAACTAGTTGAACCCAATTCTCTAGTGGTAGTCTAAGTTCCGGTGTATCCTCTATTGTTACAACCTTAACCGTAGGTCTAAAGAGTGTTGCTAGAGCGTTTAGTGTTGAGGTCTTACCTGAGCCCGTAATCCCTAAAATTAGGCCTGTCTTCTTATGCTCTATTAGTAGCCATAGGTATGCAGCTAGTTCAGGGGATATTGTACCCCATTCAATCATGTCCGTAATCGTTATTGGGTCCTCCCTGAACTTCCTAATAGCGAATGTTGAGCCACTCGTTGAGACCTCCTTCCTAAATGTTGCAGCTAATCTATGACCACCAGGTAGTATGGCATCAACTACTGGGAATGCTACGGATATATGCTTACCAGCCTTATGAGCTAACCTAACAACAAGTGCGTCAAGATCCTTCTCAGATGTAAATATGATGTTAGTTGGTATGTATTCATACTTCCTATGCCATACATAGACAGGTCTACCAACACCATTGCATGATATGTCCTCAACATACCTATCCCTCATTAATGGGTCTATAGGTCCGAAGCCTATCACATCCCTCTCAACGTAGTATAGTATCTTAGACCATGAAACACCAGGTGTTCTACCAAGCCTTATTCTATACTCCATAGCAATCCTTCTAGCTTCCTCCTTAAAGTATTCAAGACCCTCCTCACCCGATGGTGGAGGCTTTAACTCCCAGTATAGGATCTCCATGATCTTATTGTATATCCTCCTCTCCATCTCGGAAAGAGGTATCTCATCAACCCAGTATATGGTCTCGTTAGTTTCAGGGTTCTGTAGGATCCTAGCCCAAGCCCATGGATCATAGAGGGAGTAGGCCTCAACCTCCTTGAAATTACCTATTCTTAAGGGCTTACGCTCAACTACTTGGGGCTTTAACTCCTCCCTTAAGATCTCTCTAATAATCTCTGAAGTATCCTCTCCCACCTCTCTCCTACGCCTGAATAGCTTAACCAAACCTTACGACTCCCCACTGACTAGAAAGTTGTATTTTAGCCTAATAAAACTCCTTAACATTAGCTACTTCCGCACGTAATACGTAACCAGTTTTATTAAATCACTTGTGACTCAGTTATAGGGTAGTATTTAATGCGAAGTAGTAGAGCTAGCAGAGTATTAAAGACGCTTACCTTATTATCATCTATCATGATGGGATTAATAATCATTAGTCTAGGAACGACCGTAAGCTTAGCTGAATCATCGACAACACTCCTAGAGATTTACGGTGAGCCCTTAGTCGTACCCATAGACACATCTCTAGATACCATATATGGTAGTTATTACGATGAAGCTGAAGGTAAGGTATTAATTATAGGGTCGAAGAATGCTACAACAATCTCATCATTCATAGACATTATAACACTTAAGGAGAAGTCCAAGAATGTCTACCCCCTACTTGGTTCATTAACTGCATTAGATGTTGATGTAGAGGGTGCTCCTAGGCTATACGCACTAGGCACGGATAAGGGTGAGGTAGTAGTTATTTCCAGGAAGGATCTTAACCCTATAATGAGGTATGTTCATGGTGAGGAAGCACTTACTAGGAAAGTATTCATAACCGATGAGGGAATTCTCGTAACCCTCATGGACTTCAAAGAAGGTAAGTCATTCATTAAGATATTTAAGATAACGGAATCAGGCTGGGTTGAGCTAGGAGAGTTTATTGGGAATGCACCATTAAAATCAGTAGAGAACTTAGTATTAGTTGATGCAATAGTGCTTAAGAACCTTAGGGGTATACACCCATATACAGGTAATGTACTAGCTACGGCATATTACCCAATACCAGCCTATAGGCTTAAGCTTAAGGTATTGAACGCCACAAGTAAGTCACCTATGGAGAATGTCAGGGTTTATGTACGTAATGAAGATACAGGTGAAGTATTCTTTGGTTTAACTGGTAAGGACGGAGTTGCCTTCGTACCCGTTAGTATGCCCTTAAGGAATATAACCATCTTCATCGAGGTTAAAGGGATATGTTACTACTATATGTTCGAGAAGCCTAAGTTAAAACAGATATCACCTAATACCTACGTTCTTACCAAGGTATTAGAGGTACCAACTACTAGGGTAAGCCTCTGCCCAGTAATAACACGTAATCTTGTGATAGAGTTTGATAAACTCTCCGATAGAGAGCCCACGCTAATTTCGAGATTTAACTTAAGTAATGTTGCATCACTGAAATTACACCTACTAATCAATGCTACAACCCTTGATACATACTTTAAGTACGTTTTAGTAGTAAGTGGTAGGTTTATAGGGTATCCTGTACCCTACGTTCTAAGGCTCATATACCTTGATAATGACTTTAAAGTAATTAATGAGACCATATATAGGCTATTCTCCGACGTAACCTCGGCTACCTATTCAGCTGATGGATACCTAATTAGCTTAGGGACTAAGGAGGGTACTACATATGTTCTAGGTCTAGTAAATGGTACCTACAAGCTACTCTGGTCTTATAGAGCACCTTCAACCATAACGTCATTAACGATATCGTCTAAGATAGGTAAGGGATACATCCTAAGTCTAGGCTCTATCGACGGCAATGCACAGTTCATTTATGTATCCTATGACACCCTAATACCTCTGTCTAGGATAAACCTAACACTCTTCCTCAATCTTAAGAATTCCATAGTACACGTTCAGACCTCCTCGGATGCTAACGTAGTGGTAATCACAACCTCAGCTAAGATGTACTTAGTGTTGGGTCTAGGTAATTACGTAAAGAAGTATGGAGCTAAGGAGATAGATCTAAGCTCTAGAATGGTTCAACCTCTAACCATAAAAGTAGTTGATCCTCAACAAAGAGGTTTGATGAATGCCTCAATAGCTCTAAAGACCCCTCAGGGTAAGCTAATTATTAATAGGAGTACTAATGCCTTAGGATTTATACAGATAGACTACATACTACCAGGTAAGTACGTACTTGAGGTTAACCCCCTAAGGGATTATCTAAGGAGCATAAGAAGACTCATAAACGTCTCACTAGGTATGAAAAACATTACATTAACATGTAGCTATAAGGCGGTACCGGTAAGGTTCAGCATATACGATAGAGTAAGTGGTAATTTGCTTGAGGACGTAATATTTAGACTTACATGGGATAATAAGTCATTAACTTACTACATAACACCAACTAATAACTCATTCTCCTTAAACCTAGTACCTGGAATATACGGCTTTGCCGTTGAGCCTAGCCCTAAGGTTAAGGGGAAGCCTCTATACAAGGGATTTAGTGGCACTATAAGGGTACCTGATGATAGGTATGTTGATGTAACGTTAGAACGTAATTCGTTTAAGCTAACACTACTATTAGTGGATGCACTAACTCATGGACCGCCAAGGGAGCCTTTAAACATAGTAATAACCGATGAGAGGGGTAATGTAGTTCTTAATAGGACTATTAAAGAAAGAGTTCTAGATGTTACATTAAACGTGAAGGGATTGCTAAATATTGAGATAAGACCCATAGCAAGAGCTGGTGAGGAGCCTTACTACGTCCACGAGGTAAAGGGAGTGGAGCTGGTTAAGGATTTAAGAACTGCAATAATGCTTAAGCCAAACATGATTAGCGTGACGCTACTACTAATCGATAGTGAGGTTGGAGGTCCACCGATAGTACCTCTTAAGGTATTACTCGATGATAGGTTCGTAGCTAACGTCAAGCCCGGAACTCAATTACTTAGATTAAACGTTACGAAAGGCCTCCATAAAATCACTATAAGCTCAGGAAGACTCTATCCACAAATAGATAAACCATTCTATAACGAGACTTCAATAAACGTTAATGTTACCAAGCACATGCTAATCAATGTAAGCCTTGAAAGGCTCTTCGTTAATGTAACACTAATGATTAAAGACTACTATAGTGGTAGAGGTCCCTTAGAGAGGTTAACGATATTCGTTGATAATGTTGAAGTTAGTAGAATCAATGCTAGCCCTAGTAAGCCTATTACGATCAGACTACCGCTACCTAAGGGATTAAATACCATAGTGCTTAAAGGTAAGAAGATATATACAGATTACACTAAGAAAGTAACTATTAAGGAGCCTACAAACATAAGTATTGGCGTTATTAGGAAGGCCTTCAATGTTAGGGTAATAGTAGTTAATGACATAGGTCAGAAGGTTCACGGAGGTCAGGTAAAGGTTAATGCCTTAGACATGAAGTTTGAGGCTATAGGTAGCATTGTTGATGGTGAAGCAAACCTAAGGCTCCCCTACGGTGATTATAGATTTGAGATAAATCAGCCAGGATATATGATCATTACGTTAACAAGGCCAATAACTTCAGATACAGAGATACCTATAGTACTTACCCCAACACCCATGACCTTACTGATAAGGTATCTACCAGTAATAGCTGGAATAGCTGTTATAGCTGCTGTACTAGGTGCTATATACAAGTATAGGGCTAAGATCAGGAGCTTGATAGCACCGGAAGAGGAGCTTTTCTAATGTACATCACGTATCTTAGGAAGTAAGCATCTTAACCCTACTCAATAGCTTTAATGCTAATACCTCAACCTCATACCCATTAAACCATGGAGGTCTATCACGACCCACTCTAAGACCTGCTGCAACAGCACCCTTAGCTATAGCCTTTAACGGATCTTCACCCTTAAACATCTCGAAGGCCGTTATCGCCAACAGTATATCGCCGGTTCCTGTAGCATTACCCTCAATACCGGGTAGTGCTGGTACGTAGTAGTAGCTACCATTAATTGATGCTACGAGCCCTCTCTCACCATTAGATACCATTACAATAGCATCCGAATACTTACTTAACAACCTACACCCCTCACCCATACTCCTTACTCCAGGTACCTCAGATAAATCGGCGTGAATGACGTCAGCTAATCTTAGTGCTTCGTACACATCATCACTCCATACTATACTTACCTGACCTCCATCGCTTAACCTCCTAATAAAGCCCTGAATATCCAGAGCTATCATTGAAGCATACCTCCTAACCTCTAATAGTAGGTTGAGGTCAATCTCTCTAAAGACGGGGCTTACAATCACTAATGAATCCTTCATAAGCCATAAGACATCGTCTGAAAACCTTATCTCCTCACCCTTACTCTTTAGAACTACTAATCTTCTACCTCCATCAACATATGTAAGCTTGAATACCGGTGTCCTACTACCTACACTCACTACATTAACCCTTAGATCCTTAACGAGTCTCCTATGAATATCACTTACAGGGCTAACAATAGTTATGTTGCTATGATCCATGTGCGTAAGAGCTAATGAACTATAATATGCTGGACCACCTACTACTAACTCATCACCTATCTCATCTATAGTGAAACTACCCAATACATACACCTTAACCCCTAAACTCCTCACGTTCAACACCCCTTAATGAAACAAGTACTTCAATAAACTTTGAAATAACGTATGAGTATGAGGTAATGGCTATAACTAATAACGTAATTAGGGGCTTACCTAGTATTAGTCCAAGGAATATTATGAAGAGCCTTACATCTCTTGACGAGAAGTTAGGTATCCTCCCTACCCTCGACGGATGTAGCCCGAGTGAGGCCTCACCTCTAGCATGAATGTAGCTAACCATTAAATCTCCTGATAGAGCTAGAAGGGATGCTATGAGTGGTAGCTGAGGTGACGGGTGTGGTACGTAGTGTAATACGTAGTAGGCTAACGATATTATAATAGCTATGTCAACCAACCTATCAAGTATAGCGTCAAGAAATGCACCCAATCTACTGCTCATTCTTAATAATCTAGCTAATTCACCATCAACTCCATCAATTATTGATGAAAGCTGAACTAGTATAGCAGCTAGTAACGGCCTACCCAGTGCTAAAGTAGCTGCAGCTCCTACACCTACCAAGAAACTTATTACAGACACCTGATTAGGCGTTAGAGGTAGACGATACTTAACTATGGCTTTCGTTATCCTTATAGATAATCTCCTATTTATATATCTTGCTACAAAGCCATCAGTAGCCTTACCTAACTCCATGAAATCCCCACCTCAATACTACGTCTTACATAATCTAGAACAACTGATCTATAGCCGTTAATGAGTTCATCAAGATCTCTAGGAGTATCCACTTCAGTCCACGGGTATCCCGTCACATCCACTGCTAAGACCTTATAACCTAACTTGACGAACATATTAACTATGTCTGATACCCTAATGGTATAGGACTTCAGAAGTTGATGCTCTAAGTCTTTAATCCTTCTTGAAACCAGGAATACACCTACGTCTACGTACTTATAATTAGCTATACTCTTACCTATACTTCTCACGTAACCATCATCATCTACATCTATCTTAGTAGCCTCACTAACATCTACATACTTAGGGTCTCTATCAGCACCAACAGCCATTATGACTTCATTAGTTAGCCTACTACTTAACTCGATTAGTTTATAAGGTATTTGTGGGACGTATATATGATCACTCATACTTAAGATGAAGTATTCATCATTAACATACCTACTACCTAGTATCAAACTATAGCCATTCTCCCTCTCAACTTCAGGATTCTCAACAATCTCTAAATCAACGTAATGACCTATACTTTTACTAATGACATTACTAACCTCATTACCCCAACCCTTAGATACTACAATAATGAATCTCTTAATACCTATCTTCATCAATGAATGCATAGGGTAGGTTATTAGAGGCTTACCCTTAATCCTGAGTAGGAACTTAGGTACATTATTCGTAATAGTTCTTAACCTAGTACCTAGACCAGCAGCTAGTATAACAGCTTCTCTAACCTTACCCAATTAACATCACCATAAGTGTAAAGGTTATGTGTGATGAAAGTAAACCTTACTGGTCTACATACTCGTTCGACTTTAATTAATGTTTGTTTACATGAGTAAATTTATGTATTACCTTAAATCGCTGGTATTAAAAAGATTTTAAGCAAAAAGGCTCTAGCCTTGAAGAAGCTTTTGAACCTTACTTAAGTATCTAGCTGTTTTAACTGCCTTACTATCAACTTCCATAACCCTACCCTTCTCAACAACGTAGTGCTTTCTCCTAACCTTACTGTCTAAGTCCATGAACTTAAATATCTCCTCAACCATGAAGTGGAGCTGTATGCAGTGGAGTGACCCATCAACACTAAGTACGGAAACTTCATCAAAGTCACTTCGAGCTATCATTCCAGCTAATTTAAACCCTACATGATTAATGTGCTCCTCTTCAGGACATACAGTAACTATTGAGTAATCACCTCTAAACCTTTCAATCACTTCAGGATGTTCAAGCTCTAAACATCTACTCACAATGAGTAATCGCCTACTACCTCTAATTACCTTAGACTTCGCATTAATGTCTATCAGTTTAGGTAGCTTATAGAGCGTCACCCATAACACACCCTTATCACGATTCTATACGCAGCTTTAATTACTCAACAGGTGCCTACTTTACCTGAAATAACACATTACGTTTAAGATTAATAACCCCCCTAACTCTCTATGGTTGAGGGCTTAGGTATTGAGGTATCGTAAGACCCTAATAGTAGTGTTAGCCCTAGTATCCTTCTCACTACTCATACTCTCCCTTATTTGGCTAGCATCACTAGCTCTACTACCCATACCCCTATTTCCGGTTAGGTTCTTCTGGCTTTGGTGGTTAGTCGACATACTAGGCTATGTTATCGCTATAGCCACGTTAGTACTTGCTGGAGGTTTTATGAGCAAGCTCATTAAGACTAGAGTACCCCTTACACTACATGCTCTTAAGTCTTCAATGCTCACAACAGCTACTGCAGTCATAGCTTCAGCACTACTCATCGTAATGCTCATAGCTGAAGTACTAGGTTACACAACACTTAGCTTCATAGCGCTATTCGCTCTAATCTTCGCCATAATCCCGGCATTAATCTCATGGCTCTTCGCACCAGCAATAATCAATGCAGTATATTCAGCAAGGAGTGATGAGAGGTTGCAAGAGATAGTTAATGAAGTATCTAAGAGAGCGGGTATAAAGCCTCCTAAGGCCGTAGTCGTACCTGAGCCTTACCCGAACGCATTCGCCTACTCATCACCTATATACGGTAGGTACGTAGCGGTAACTGAGGGACTTCTTAGGAGAATGACGAGGAGTGAGTTAGAGGCTGTTATTGGCCATGAGCTAGGTCACCATAAGCACCGTGATACGACACTAATGCTCCTGCTAGGTATAGTACCTACGTTCATATACTACTTAGGTAGGTTCCTACTCTTCACAGGTCTTGGAGGTTATGGAGGAAGACGTGAGGAGAGGGGTGGTTCAGCACTGATGTTAGCTCTAGGTATAGGTGTTATAGTGGCAAGTATCTTAATGGAGCTCGGTGTACTAGCCTTCTCAAGGTTGAGAGAATTCTTTGCTGACGCTCACGGAGCTAAGGTAACCTCACCATGGACTATGATATCAGCTCTTAAGAAGATTCATGAGTACTACAGGTATTCTAGAGTTGGTAGGGAGGCTATTGAGCATAGTAAGATAAAGACATTATTCATATATGCGTTTACGGAACCATTCATAGATTTAAGTGAGGTATTAGCGACACACCCACCAATAGATAAGAGAATTAAGTTCTTACAATTCGTAAGAGACTTCAGTAGTGTTTAGGAGTAGGAATTCAAGGTGGTTAAGGTAGTAGGTAGGCTTAAGCTAAGAGAGGAGCTCCTAGCCATAACTCTATTATCGCTAGTAGCGTTCCTAGGAACGCTAGCCTTTAGGTTAAGTATACCTGCTATAGCATTCTACGTTCGTGAGTCCTTAGGCGCAACAGCATTAAGTGTTGGGCTACTTACCTCATCATTCTTCGCTGCTAGGGCCGTTACAGCAACAACAGCAGGTATCCTTATCGATAGACTAGGTCTTAAGAGAATTCTTAACATAGTCGTAATGCTTTTCATTACTCATGGAGCTGTGGTCGTACTTTACTCCATGTTTAGCGATATAGTACATATAACCATGCTAAGAGCAGTACAGGGAATTCTTAATGGTATCTCATGGGTTACCATACAAGTAAGCCTAGGTATATTAGTTCCTGAAAAGCTTAGGGGCAGGGCCTACTCAATATATTTTACATCTGGATCCTTAGGAGGTGTTTTAGGTAACAACATATACTCCCTATTAGCTTATAATCCATTAATTCAAGTCTTAGCGATATCGCTGTTAACTTTTATGCTTGCAGGATTGTTAACCATGGCGCTTCTCTTAATCTTTAAATCAAGGTTAAGGGGGGTAGTTAGAGGTAGTTCAAAGGCAGGCTTTAATTACTTAAGTGTTATTAAGTGCTTAAGGGATGTGTTATTAGTTATTATAGTAGCCTTAGGTTTAAGTATGTTTACATCCTTCATCCGTGGTGACTTATCATATGTGTATGTAAGTGAGAGCTTAGGTATTGGGAGGGATGTAGCAACTAACTTAATAGCCTTCGCTAGCTTAACAGCGTTAATCCTGGGCTACATGTTTAGTTGGATGGCTGATAAGTATAACGACCTCATAGCGCTAAGAATTAGTACGTTTACGGCGATGTTGGGTATAATCATGTTGAGTATGCCGTACGTTGTAACAATATTTTTAGGTATATTCATGTTTAGCTCAGGTAATTCAGCAGTCATAGCGATAGCTAGGAGGGTAGCTGTTAGTAGTAAGGTTAAGGGCCTAGCTGTAGGAGTCATTAACACTATGTCTAACATAGGTATGGTTTCAGGCTCGCTAATTATAGGGTACCTATACGATGTAATAGGGTTAAGTCCAGTCATATCTCAAGGTATCATAATGTTTAAGCTACCCCTCATTGCTGGTATTCCAACACTCATAGCTCTAGTGATGACGTTAGCGCTCAAGCGTGGGGAACCTAATACTTAACCTCAAAAACTCTTAAACAGGTCTTGCTTTGAGTAAGGTGTGACCTATCTTGCACTCACATAGGATACTGATAACCAACGATGATAGTTACCTCTCACCTGGGCTCTACATGCTCTATGATGCCGTAAAGGATCTTGGTGAGGTACTACTTATTTCAACAACCTTACCTAGGTCAGCTGTAGGACATACTATATCCTTCAATAAACCATTAAGATTATACAAGACCTTATTTGAATCACGTGAGGTCTACGTTACTGATGGAACACCCGTTGATGCAATTCACCTAGCGATAAGTGTGTTGAAGTTTAGACCTAACGTAGTACTATCAGGCGTTAACGTTGGTGAGAACATATCACTACAGCATACGTACTATAGCGGTACATTAGCTGCTGCTATAGAGGCAGCTCTGCTAGGGATACCTTCAATAGCTTTTTCAGCTGACGTTCTCTTCTTCGAAGACTTTAAGGATTCAAGGTTAAGAAATGTAGTAATCGCCTTAGCAAGTAAGTTAACGAAGTACATAATAAGTTACGGCCTACCTAAAGGTATCGATTTACTATCAGTTAATATACCATCACCTAATAGATTTAAGGGGTGTGTAAGGCTTACGAGATTAGCGAGACTTAGGTGGCATGCAGACTTCGAGAGGAGATACGATACTAGGGGAAGACCTTACTATTGGCTACAAACAAAATCTGTAAGACCTGAGAAGGATACTGATGTTTATGCCATAACCGTTGAAGGATGCGTATCCATAGTACCTCTAAGCATCGATATTAGCGCTAAATCCTTATGTAAAGGCTTAGAACGCATTACGGTAGACATAGAGAGAGCATTAAAGGATTTAGTGAAGGGTAGAAGGCATGTATAAAGTCTTGGGTAGGGAGGAAGTTGATGGTTACCTGGGTAGGTATATTGTCGAATTCAGTATTCCATGGCCTGAAGAAGCAAGGACTGTCCACCTACTCATGGAATATACTTCATGGAAACCAGGACTCTTACCTCTAGTTAAGATAGGTAATAGAGGTTACATAAGGTTGAAGCTATGGGAGGGTACGTATCCATACGCTTTTGCCATAAACATGGATAAAGTAATAACTGACCCAGAGAACGATAATTATGTAAAAGGCTATAAGGTAGAGTACTTAAATACAAGGATTGATGTTTCAATAGCAACGATAGGTATTCAAGAGATAATTCAAGACGTGGCTAAGCCTTCATTATCAAGCATACTAAAACATATGGCTCATATAGCATTAGATGAATCGTTAGCTGACTACGTAGGTGACTACTGGATCTTAAGACTTAGAATGCCTAAATTATCCCTAAGAGAAGTTAAGGCAAAATATCAATGTGGTTTAGAAGAAGGATTAGAGGAATTAGAGGTAGTAGGCGCTAAGAATGATTTAATAGATTATCTTGAAGCCCTCATACCATGCCGTGAAGGAGAGCTTAGGTACTTATTCAATGTTAGATCAGGTAGCTTAAGCATATCGTTAGGTAGAGGTGGCCCTGAAAGTAGTGAGTACTTCTTAGCTAAGACTAATAGGGTATTCAGCGTTAGTGAGGAATCACCTATAGGTGTACCTCTACTAGAGATTAGCTTAGAGGACGTAATGAATCGTATTGGCGAGGTTTTAAACATATTGAACTACCTAGGTATAAGGCATGTAAGAATAACGTTACCTCCACAAACCATAGTACGTCCTGAAGAGCTGTTAAATGTTGGTAATAGCTTAACTAGAGAGATAGAGTCTGACATAAGGTTCTTAAGGAATAGAGGAATTGGGGTGTTCATGGACATACCCATATCCTATGTTTCGCCATGCTTTCACGGATTTATAGATGTTATTGAGAGGGGATCCAAGTCTAACTATTGGGATTGGTTCATAATCATTAGTAAGGAGTTAAGTAGAGGGTTAAGCGTAAGTAGAAAGCATTCATTAATTAAGGGTTCGTGCTACATGGTCTATGAAATATTAAAGGAATTAGAGAGCTCTAATAGCATACTATTCGAAGATAAAAGCCTCTCACTAATTAGGTTAAATCTTAACTCACTTAAGGTATTAAGCGTTATTGAGAAGGCACTTAAATTCTGGATCAAGGCAGGATGTCAAGGTGTAGTGATTAAGAGGGCCTACACCATACCCTTAGAAGTTATCGACGCTATTACAGCAATAGTTAAGGATGTGAAGGTTAATGCATTAGTGCTAGGTGAATACTTAGGTGACCCTACATACGTCCTAAGTAATACCCTCATAGATGGTGTCGTAGATACATTACTTGGTAATAAACTCATTTCATTAGTAACCAATGTGTTACCATGTAGTAAGTTTGTAGGTATGCTATTTACTAGATATACCTCCTCACCACCCCATAAACTACTTACATCTTACATTTCGATACCTACAGAGGTTAGTTGTGGCTTATTAGATGAAGGTGAGGTAAAACTTATCTACGTTATCTTAGCATCTCTCTATGGGTTCCTCCCCGTAAAGATCATAGACATAGTTAATTGTAGTAAGAGAGTTCGTAAGTTCCTAAGAACCCTCGTAAGTATTGTTGAATCATTTAAGCAGTTGAGACGTGGATTCATGAGATTTATGTGTGTTAATGGGGCTTTACTCATCAGGAGAATATACGGGAATTCTGAGGTAATTACCCTAGTTAATCCGTCAAGAGGGAGAGTTGAAGTAGTCCATGGTATCCTCCGAGGTGAGTTTAAGGACCTAATTGGTAAGGGTAAGATTAAGTCAAGGGGAAGTATTAAGTTAGCTCCAAAGTCGGCATTAATGCTCTTTAAACTAAGCTAACTTACCTCCTAAGATTCTTTATGACATGAGTTAAATGCCTAATATGTGGTATTATATGTATGTTATCCCCTATGCTTATGGGTTCACTAACATGATCACTTATCAGTACGGCCTTAAACCCTACGGTTAATGCGCCGCCCAAGTCTTCAGCAATGCCATCACCTACATGTAGGACTTCTTCAGGTTCTACGTTAAGTACTTTACATATCATTAGGAAGGCCTTTCCATCAGGTTTATGAACGCCTAGTTCGTCGGAGTAGAATTGTGCATCAAAGAACCTACTTATGCCCGCACTATCTAGTAGCTTCCTAGTTAATGTGCTAGGCCAGAAGAGGACATTCCCTAAAGTTACTATCTTTAAGCCTAAGTTCTTTATGTCCTCCAATACCTTAGGGACCTCATCAATAACTATCTCTTCTGATTTTATTGAAGCCATAGCCTTAGCTATTATGTTAGGAAGAAGCTTTAGGTCTATACCTAATTTTGATGCCATAATTTCTCTTGAACTTTTAAGTATTTCACTTGCCTTAAGCTTACCTAACCTTCTAGCCCTCTTAGCCTCATTATAGGCCTCAAGTATCTTTTCTAGAACCTTATCCTTCTCCATTTTAAGTATTGGTGCTAAGGTCTCAGCTAATCTCTCATACACCACTTCAAGCCTTAGTAGGGTATTCCATACGTCAAATGACACTACTTTTACCATGGCCTACACCTAAGGGGTTAATTACTACTTAAAGTGTGTAGTGCTGTCTGAGGCACTACACACTCTAATATAGAGCGTCTCCTAAGACGCTTATATTCTTAAGCCTATATTAGCAAGAACTAAAGAACTTAAACGGTCATTCCGCTGAAGGGTCATCACGCATCAGACAACTCGGCACATATCATCCCAAGTATGTTTTATAGTAACAGAACTAATAATCAGTGATTGAAACCTTAGCTAAGCTTACAATATTGCAGGGAAGTAATAACTTAATTAAGCTAGTAGGAAGTATAGGGGTTAAAGTATTGGATTACGAAGTAACATTAAATGACCTTAACTATGACCTATGGAGAAGCATTATAGATCTTTATAGGAGTGACCCCTATGCTCACTCATACCTAGTTTACGACATGCTTTACTACCTTAACAGAATTAACGTTGTTTTTAGGGTTAGTAGGAAGGGTGTAGAGTCGTATGCTCTATACTGGAGGGGTTACGGGAGAGATTCAATACATCTATGGGGACCTGACATTAAGCCTATTAAGAGGTTAATTGACGTACTAGGTGGCGACGTCGTCATTCAGCTATATGATAATAGCGTAGTAGATGATCTAACCGATTACTTAAGGAGCCAAGGCTTTGATGTAAGGCTTGAGTACTACTTAGACATGGTAGTTGATGAAGACTCCTTTAGATCATACAGTCCTGATAAAGCTATTAGACTTAGTGATAATAACTTAACTGACTTCTTAGAACTTGAAAGAATCGCTGGTAGGATCATTAGTGAGGATGTAGCTAAGGAGATACTGACTAGGTGGAGGTATTACGGGTTGTACGTCAATGGTACTTTAGTATCGATAGCTTGTAGGTACTTAGCATTACCTGAGGTACACATTATTGGTGACGTATTTACACATCCAAACTTTAGGGGTAGAAGTTATGCCAAGATAGTTACTTCAGCAGTAACTAGGGATGCCGTCCTTTCTGGTGCTCACGCACTCCTACATGTAAGGGAGGGTAATGATCCTGCGATAAGGGTGTATAGGGCCTTAGGTTATAGGGTGTTAAGGAGGAGGGCTTGGGTAATAGCTAAGAAGTTATTTAAGCAGTAAATTTTTTACTACGTGATTAAAGGGTTTAAGGGGATTTTAAGTGCGTATTAAGGGTATTTCAACAGCTTTAGCTGTAGTAATTACTGCGATAATAGTTGCTGCAGTAGTTGCTGGTATCACGTACGCATTAACTCCAAGGGTAACGGTGACTAAGACCATAACCATGACCTTAAGTCCTACAGTGACTAAGACAGTAACAAAGACTGTAGCAACTGGAGCAGCAATTACGGTAACAAAGACAAAAATTGAGACTTACACAAAAACTGTAACTGTAACTAAGACTATAGCAACCGTAGCTACTCCTAAGCCTGTTAAGAAGGTTAAGGTAGCTATACTATTCGACGTAGGTGGTAGAGGTGATTTAAGCTTTAACGACATGGCATGGCTCGGAGCTGAAAGAGCTGCTAAGGAGTTAGGTGCTGAGGTTACGTACTTAACCCCCAAGTCATTAGCTGATATGAAGCCTCTACTTGAGAAGCTATCTAAATCTAAGGAGTATGACCTCTTAGTCCTCGTGGGCTTCCTATGGACTACACCATTAAACGAAACAGCAGATAAGTTCCCTGACCAGAAGTTCGCATTGATAGATGCAACAACAGGTGTTGTTAGACCTAATGAGATAGACCTACTATTTAGAGAACAGGAGTGTGCATCACTTATAGGGATCATAGCTGCTGGTATGGCATACGAGCTTGGAGGTAACACCATCGCTGCTTTAGCCGGCATGGACATACCACCATTATGGAAGTTCCACATAGGCTACCTCTTCGGTGCTAAGTACTTTGAGAAAATGACCGGTAAGAAAGTTAACTTCCTCTGGGTCTACACAGGAACATTTACAGATCCAGCAGTAGGTAAGCAATACACTATGCAGTTACTCCAGCAAGGTGCTAAGGTGGTTTACGGTCTAGCAGGAGCTACCCACTTAGGAGCTTTTGAAGCAGTTAAGGACTGGCATAAGGAGCGTGGTGAACTCGTATTCGCTATAGGTCAGGATGCATCACAGGAATGGATTGACCCATACCACATACCTATAAGTGGTGCTAAGAGAGTTGATGTAGCAGTTTACACAGCCATCAAGATGGTGGCGACAGGTAAGTGGAAGGGAGGTATAGTTACCCTAGGTCTTAAGGAGGGAGGTGTAGGTATATGGGATCTAGAGGGTGTTAAGTGGTTTGCTGAGCAAGCAGCAAATACTGGTAGGTTAGCTAAGGAGTTAACACCCGATAAGGTTGTTGAGATCGTTAAGGGGCTAAGGGAGAAGTACATAAAGGACTATGTCTGGAAGCTTGTTAACGAGCTGAAGGAGAAGATACTTAAGGGAGAGATAGTATTTAAGACCCCCAAGACACATGATGAATATCTAGCTATAATTAAGGAGTTAGAGAAGGGTAACCTTAATGCAGCATTAGCTAAGGGTACTATAGGCTAACACCTGATCTAATTCCTTTCCTTTAACATCACAACCTTTTTCACCTCTCTCAATCCTTTAATCTCGGTAATCACACCCCCAAGCTTAGGTGTAGTGTAATGAGTGAATTAGCTATTGAGATGAAGGGTATATGGAAGGTATATCCCGACGGCACTGTAGCCCTTAGAGGTGTTGACTTCACTGTTAGGAAAGGTGAAATACATGGACTTCTTGGTGAGAACGGTGCTGGTAAGACGACGTTAATGAGGATACTATACGGTGAGATAAAACCTTCTAAGGGAACCATAAGAGTCTTCGGTAAGAAAGTAAGCTTTAGGGGTCCATGGGATGCTATAAGGGAAGGCATAGGTATGGTCTACCAGCACTTCTCACTAGTACCATCATTTACCGTACTTGAGAATTTATTCCTCTCACTCTCCACGCTTGAGAAGGTAACTATGAGTGAGGTTAGGAGAAGAGCTGAGAAGATAATTGAAACAGTAGGTCTTAAGGTACCCCTAGATACTAAGGTTGAAGACCTTGCTGTAGGCGTTCAGCAGAGGGTTGAGATACTTAAAACATTAATGAGGAATGCCAAAATACTCATACTTGATGAGCCTACGTCAGTACTAACGCCTGTTGAGGTTGAAGAGCTCTTTAAGACCTTAAGGAAGCTTAAGGACTTAGGAATAACCGTAGTATTCATATCTCATAAGCTTAAGGAGATTAAAAGAATAACCGATAGGGTAACGGTTCTAAGGAAGGGTAAGGTAGTAGGCGTTGCTGAAACTAAGGATGTAACTGAAGTTGACTTAGCTAGAATGATGGTTGGTAGGGAGGTAGTCTTTGAGCTAAAGAAGAGAGAGGCAAAGCCTGGTGAGGTAGTCCTCTTGGTTAAGGATCTATGGGTTAAGGATGATAGGGGCTTAGATGCCGTTAAGGGCATCTCATTTGAGTTAAGAAGAGGTGAAATATTAGGTATTGCGGGAGTTCAGGGTAATGGTCAGAGGGAGCTAGCTGAAGCATTAGCAGGTCTTAGACCAGTAGTTAGGGGTAGGGTTATTCTTGAAGGCGAGGATATAACGAACCTACCTCCCTACTTAATATATAGGAAGGGTCTTTCATACATACCTGACTCAAGAAGTGTTGGCCTCATACTAGAGTTAAATGTGATAAGTAACTCAATACTGACAAGGCTAAAATCCTTCTTGGGCAGAAGTGGTAGGATTCTATGGGGTAAGGCTAGCGAGTTTACAAGTAGTGTAATTAAAAAGTTCAACGTAATTACAGAATCCCTTACAACCCCTATGAAATACTTAAGTGGTGGTAATCAGCAGAAGGTAATGGTTGGTAGAGAGGTAATAGTGAGGCCTAAGGTGATAATAGCTTCAGAACCTACTCATGGACTTGACGTTAGTGCTACGGAGTATATAAGAAGGTTACTAATTAAC
>CAZUAD010000018.1:15962-19165 GCA_964618155.1 uncultured Desulfurococcaceae archaeon | reverse complement strand
ACGCAATAGTAGTTAAGGAGGTAAAGACATCAAGAGACGCATGGGGCACCATATACTTCAACCAGACATTCTACGTAGACATAGTATTAGACATAACATCAGAGATACCTGGACCAACACTATCCTTTGCGATGATATACAAGGGTACTTACTATGAGCTAAACGCCTCAAGAGTAGGCACTACATACACCTATAGAGCATGGTTTATCGTGCACGATGACGGAACCTTAGAATCACCCGGTAATGTAATCTCACCAGCAATAACTCTTGAGGAAGGTGATACATTAACGTTTGTCGCTTACGGTAAGCAGGCAAGCTTAACAGTAAGCCATCAAGTACCTACAGCTAAAGCATTAATAACGGAGATAGTTGAGGCAGCACAGCTACTCAACGTTACTGATTGGAAGATCATAGCACCAGACCTAAACTACTTCCCCAATGCAACAGACTGCTACACAGGTGCTCATAACATAAGTGTTTATGTGTATAAGGAGGGAGCAACACCGCCAGCAGCACCAACATTCACTGTAGAAGCATGTGAAACTGAGGACAATAGTGGTGAGTTTGAACTAAAAGGTTGGATAAACGTCTCAGCTGCAGGATTAGGCGCCAATATATCACAAGCATTTAATGTCAAGGCTGGCGATGTACTGGTAGTAAACTTCACGGTACCAAAGTATCCAGGCTCAAGTGAGTATGACTCAGTAATAGTTAAGTTAAAGGTAGTTAAGGCACCAACAGTAACTATAACAACTGACAGAAGAGAAATACCGTTATCACCAGTACCAGTTAGCACAGGAGGTGGTGTAGTCCTATACATTAATGTCACAGACTATAGCGTAACTGGAGCTACAACAACTATCGACCTAAGAATGTATACAAGAGGTGGTGTACCAGTCAACGCTTCACTAGTACCTGCTAACCAGCTATTCTTCGATGCCAACAGAAATCCATTAACATTTGATGCCTCAACAGGCACATTAACACTTACATTAACTAGATTTGAAGACACCTACACATTCGGCGGTCAGGTGGTAATTAACACGTCGATATTAGATGAGCCTAAATACATAGGTGGATGGCTATTACTAGACTATAAGGGAACAACTAAGAAGCTATACCTTAAGGTATATCCAGCATCATTAAGTACTAATGTAACTAAGGTTAAGTATGGTGATGTAGTAGAAATTAAGCTATATGACCCTGAGAGGAACTTAAACACCTCAGCCAAGGACACGGTAACATTAAGTGTAAGCGGTGCTGATCAAACATCATTAACATTAACAGAGACTGGAGTAGATACAGGACTCTTTGTTGCTGAGATAACCATTGGTGTAAACATTACTGGTGTTGAGCCTAATGCTAAGTTTACTGTAAGCTACACTGATGAGAGATCACCAAGAACGCCTGAGACGGCAGAGACCTTCCTAACAGATGATTATAGTATAACATATGAGGTACTATCATTTGTAGGTTCTGTAAAGACTAGTAAGCCTGTCTACGGTCCATATGAGAGCGTAAAGATAATTATAGAGGACTGGGACGCTAATAGAGATCCAACAGCTAAGGACTACATACCTGCATCAAGTATATTCGTAGTAATAGGTGCTAGACAGTTACATCCACCATCAGATGCTGAAGAGACAGATGTTAATACGGGCGTCTTCGAGGTTGAGGTGTCAACAACTTGGCTATCAGGTAAGGCAGACTTGGTTGAGGCAGCTAAGTACTTACTACAGCAAGGTGAGATATTAGTAATGTACTCTGATGAATACACACCAGAAGGACCTAAGGTACTACAGACTTCATTTAAGTTTGAGAGCTATGATCCAGAGATAATGACTGATAAGAAGGCTTATAACATTGGTGATAAGATAAACATAACGATAATAGATCCAGACCGCAATGTCGATAGCGAAGCTATAGATGCTATATCAGTAATATTAAGATCAACAAGCTATCCAGTTGGTACTGAGATAACACTCTATGAGACCGATGTAGACACAGGCGTGTTCACTGGTACCGTAATAGTTAGTGATACAAGAATAGGTGCTGGCTACATCTACGCTAAGTTCGGTGACATCATAACTATTGAGTACACAGACCCACTACCTGCCGACTTCGCCGTAACTGGTGAAGAGAAGACATTCACTTACACTGTAAGAGTTGGTGTAGTTATTGAGAAGCCTATAAGACCGCAAGCACCATCATTCGTTGAGCCAACAACTGGTGAGCCTATAGCACCTAAGGTTGGTAAGTCAGTAATGATTAAGGTCCCATTAACGAACATAGGTACACTCAAGGAGACATTCACGGTAGTACTGATAATTAGGGATGCAACTGGTGCTGCAGTACACATATCAATGGCATCACTACCACTAGGTGGTGGAGAGACAGCTGAGATAGGATTCACCTACACACCAACAGCAGCTGGAACATACACCATTGAGGTATACATCATTAAGAGCTTAGCTGACTGGACACCAATGGGTGAATCACTAACAGCGACGATGACGGTAACAGAGTAAGGTATTGGGGTGAGAAGCGATGAAGGTAGCTAGAACGACGGTCTTGAGCGTGGCCGTAGCAATACTATTAATACTAGCGATTGTGCCGACATATGCTCAAGCCCTAACAATAACTCTAAACAAAACAACATTCGTACCTGGTGAGGTAGTTGAGGTTAGAGGTACTACATCACCCAATGCTGACGTAACCGTAGGTATAATAAACCCTGATGGAGAGCTAGTAGATCTAAAGATAGTTACCGCAGATGCCAACGGTAACTTCGTAGTAACATTCCAAATACCTTCAACCATACCAACAGGTAAGTGGACTAAATTCGGCGTATACACTGTTAAGGCTAAGTCAGGAGCATATGAAGCAACAGCTACCTTCGAACTATCTACTGTCGCCTGGTTAACAGGTGTTGTAGTTGATGAAGCTGGTAACCCAGTAGCTGGTGCTACAGTAACAATCGTTGAGACAGGTGCTTCAGCAACAACTGATGCTTCAGGTAAGTTCACAATATATGTCAACCCAGGAACATGGACCCTAGAGGTTAGCAAGGCAGGATTTAAGACAACAAAGCTAACAGTTACAGCGGTTACTGGAGCTAACGATGTAGGTACGATAACAATTACGTCACTTGAGTCAGCACTACTAGCTCTTGAGGAGGAGATTAAGAAGTTAAGTGATGAACT
>CAZUAD010000018.1:0-15952 GCA_964618155.1 uncultured Desulfurococcaceae archaeon | reverse complement strand
AACTAAGCTAGCTAAGTCCTATGAGGAGTTAAGTGTTGAAATAAGTGATGCCTTAAAGTCACTAGCATCAAAACTAGACGAGGTTGCTAGTAAGCTAGACACAGTTAGTGAGACTGTAAGCGCTGTGAACAGTAAGGTTGATAGAGTTAGTGGTGCTATTGAGACCGTAAGCAGTAAGGTTGATAGAGTAAGGAGTGATGTTGGAGCACTCTCAGGTAAGATAGACACAGTAAGCAGTGCTGTTGGTGAGGTATCAAGTAAGGTCGATAGTGTTAGCGGTAAGGTAGACTCAGTAAGTAGTAAAGTTGACGATGTTAGCGGTAAGGTTGACGCACTAAGCGGTAAGCTAGACACGATAAGTGGCGCGATAGACACACTAAAGTCTGACGTAACTAAGGCAATAAGCGATCTAGGAGGAACGATTAGCGGTCTAAGAACAGACATAACAGGTCTTAGACAGGACGTTGCTGGCCTACCCGACAAGGTTAAGGGTGTCGTAGCAGAGGTAAGCGGTAAGGTAGATACAGTATCTGCTGCAGCATGGGTAGCTGTAGTATTCGCACTACTAGCATTCATCTTCGCACTACTCTCATTCCTAACAATTAGGAGAGCTGTAGCTAAGTAACGAATCTCAGCTTTTTAACTAAACCTAAAACCTTTTTTCTACTTCTCCTAAAACATTTCTAGGTGCATCTATGAAAGCAGCTATAATCGCTGGTGGTTTTGGTAAGAGATTAAGACCTTTAACACTTGAGAGACCTAAGCCATTGGTTGAGGTTGCAGGTAAGCCTATAATTCAGTGGCAGATTGAGTGGTTTAAGAGGTATGGTATAAGGACCGTTGTTGTATTAACGGGTTACTTAAGGGAGAAGATGATAGAGTTTCTAGGTTCAGGTCAGAGATTAGGAGTTAATGTAGTCTACGTAGTTGAGGATGAACCTCTAGGTACTGCTGGTGCCATAAAGAATGCTGAAGGAGTTCTATCAGATAATATCTTCATAGCTGTTAACGGTGATATAATAAGCAACATACCTCTCAATGTATTAGTTAATGAGCTCATAAAGAGTAACGCATTAGCTACGATAGCCTTAGTACCTCTTAAATCGCCCTACGGTATTGTTGAGGTTGATGAGAAGGGCTTCGTAAGATCTTTTAGGGAAAAGCCAATGATAGAGGAGTACCTCATAAATGCTGGTGTATACGCCATGAAACCCCAGATCCTACACTACCTACCAGAAAAAGGAGATTTAGAGAGAACAGTATTTCCACAGCTAGCTAAGGAGGGCTTGCTAAGGGGTGTTGTTTTTAGGAATGTTTATTGGAGATCTATAGATACGATTAAGGATGTTGAGGAGGTTAGTAAGGAGTTAGGGACTAAGGGTCTATGGGGTTAGGCTATGTGGTCGTTTAGGGTTGAGGGTAAACCTTCAGTAATAGCCTTAGGTGGAGCTCCGTTACATGAGAAACCATATACATTGAAATCAATAATTAAGGCGTTAGAGCTAGGAGCTAGTGCCATATATCTTACAGTCTACTTAACCAAAGATGAAATACCTATAGCTCTACCCACTGATGATTTAAGTAAGGTTTATGGAGTTGAAGGTAAGGTTTCTAGTTTAAACGTAGGAGAAGTTAGGAACTACGCATTAAAAGTAGGTGGTGAAGTTTTACTTATTGGTGATGTAGTCAAAGTAGTTAAGGGTAAGGCAAAGCTTGTGATAGGTTTAGGTCATGAAGACTTAAAGAGCCTAACTAGGGTTCTTGATGTAGTCCAATCATCAAATTACATAGAGAATTCAGGTATAGTCATACATGAGCCTATGAGTGCTAAGGCTGTTAAGGATAAGTATAAGGATGTTAAGGTAATACTCTACTTAAGTAATCCATACCCGAACTTAGCCGCTATTAAGAGGTTAGGTATTAATGCTATACTAATGCCTTATAGCCTAATTAGGAGTAGGGTCGTCAAGGAGGCCCATGCGAGAGGCATTGAGGTTGCTGCAATGACGGTTAATGATCCAGCGGTCTACGTTAGGTTAGTGTCGTTAGGTGTTGATGCAATAGTTACAGAGAGACCTGAGATAGCTAGGGAGGCTGAGGGGCTTATATAGAACTCAGCTACCCCTAATGTTCATCACGTATCAGAGGGCATGACTTTCAGCATCCACTACTAATTAGGTGAAAAAGCTAATAAGGTCATCTAGTTTCATATCAATAAGTTTCTTCAGTAATTCAAGCCCCACTTCAAAGTAAATCTCACCATCTACTATAAGCATCTTAAACCCCCTCGATTCAAGTAAGTCTTCACCACACCTTCTTATGGTCCCCAATACATCCATAAATCTAAAGAAACCTGTTGAAGGGTCATGCTCCCTCATTAAGGCTCTTACAGAAATCTTAACTCTATCCTGACCCACTATTGAGGCTATAGAAATAGTCCTTCTAGCATTCCTTCTAAGGTAAGAAGCTAGTGCTACAGCAAAAGCCCTTAAAGCCTTCTTACACTCCTCACTATCAACCATAGCTTAAACCCGTTTCAAAACTAAATTCTCCACTTAATGCCTTAAACATGAAGTACACAAGAGGTGTTACAAAAGTCTCTATAAGTGAAGCCACTAGAAGTAGAAGCATTATAAGAAATAACCTCCTTAGTCCCTCCTTTAACACGTTAAGAACTTCACTACGTTTCTTAATGAACGTTATACCAAGCTTCAAACCTATAGCAGCTGAGAATAGTATCGCAAAGAGCTCTATAATACCATGAGGTAATATAAGGATTAGATTTGATACTACATCACCTTGAATAATGAAGGATGTAATTATGTAGGAGTTCATGGCTACTATAGCTAATGGTGGTATGATTATAAAGCCTAATAGTATGTTAAGTAAGGCAACCCTTAAGTTGTTATAAAATATTATTAGGGGTACTACGAGAATACCCCAAACTCCCGTGCCGTTAACGAATAACTCGAATGAATTTGTTAAATCCTCAATACTCTTTATAGCAAACTCCCTAACTTCAATAGGTAGCATTAATGTAATTATTGAGGTAGCAACGAATACTGCAAGTACTACCGCAAATTCTCTCCTCAATACATTCCCCAACCTTATGATTAGTCATAGCCTTTAAAAGCTAGCATAATGTTTTTAGTTAAGGAGCTTTTGATCTCTCCTCATGTAATAATACCTTAGGAATGTGAGGAGATGCTGAGGGTAATACAGAGACCACCAAAAGAGGAAGTGGTGCTAGAGTACTTAAGACCATATACAATAGAATGGTTTAAGGGAAAGTATGGATCCTTTACACCCGCACAATTAATGTCGATACCTATTATTAAGGAGGGCTTTAACGTACTTATAACAAGTCCGACTGGCACAGGTAAGACGTTAGCAGCCTTTTTACCTATCATTGATGAGCTATACGGATTAGCTGAGAAGGGATGTCTTGAAGATAGGGTCTACGTCATTTACGTATCACCCTTAAGAGCATTAAATAATGATATAAAGAAGAACTTAGAAGTGCCAATAGAAGGTGTAAGGAGTATTGCGGAAGAAGTCTTCAGTATTAAGCTACCTAAGATAAGGGTTGGTGTTAGGACAAGTGATACATCACAGTATGAAAAGCAGAAGATGTTAAAGGAACCTCCTCACATAATGATTACAACACCAGAGAGCCTAGCAATAGTTCTAGTAGCTCCTAAGTTTAGGAGGCATTTAAAGAAGGTTAGATGGATTATCATTGACGAAATACATGAGTTAGCAAGTAGTAAGAGAGGGGCTCACTTATCCTTAAGCCTTGAGAGGCTTGAAGAATTTGTTGAGGGGGAGATCCAAAGAATTGGCTTAAGTGCTACCATAGCACCTCTAGAAGAGGTTGCTAAGTTCTTGGTCGGATTCATTGACAATAAACCACGTAAATGCTTCATCGTTGACGCAAGATTCCTTAAGCCTATGGAGCTAGAAGTCGTATGTCCTAAAGATGTAGACATAGTCAAGGGATCAGCTGAGGAGATAAACAATGCTATATATAGGGTCTTAGAGGAGGTGATTAAGGAGCATAAAACGACCTTAGTGTTTACAAATACCAGGAGCTCTACTGAAAGAGTTGTTTACAAGCTTAGGAAGATCTTCGAGAAGAACGGAATAATAAATGCTGATGAAATCGAAGCCCATCATAGCTCCCTAAGTAGGGAGGTCAGACTTAGTGTTGAGGATAAATTAAAGAAAGGAGAGCTTAAAGCAGTAGTATGTTCAACCTCCCTCGAACTTGGTATAGATATAGGGTACATAGATGCTGTCGTACTGCTTAGCAGTCCTAAAAGTGTTACAAGACTCATTCAGAGAGTTGGAAGATCAGGCCATAGCCTCTCCGACGTCAGTAAGGGATACCTCATAGCTGTAGATAGGGATGATCTAGTTGAGGTCACAGTACTTGCGAAGTTAGCTAAGGAAAGAAAGCTTGACAGGATAAGGATACCACGAAAGCCATTAGATATTCTTGCACAGCACATTGTCGGTATGTCACTTGAGAGGAAGTGGAGAATTAATGAGGCATTTAAGGTTATTAAAAGAGCATATAACTATCGAGACTTAAGCTTTGAAGAGTTTATGAATGTCATAAGGTATTTAGCTGGTAAGTATGGTGATGTATTTGAAACCATTAACGTCTATTCAAAGATATGGTATAGTGAGTTAGAGGGGGTCTTCGGTAGGAAAAGAAATGTAAGGATGATATATTACCTCAATACTGGAGCTATACCTGATGAAGCTAAGGTTAGAGTATTTCTTGAGAATGGTAGGTATGTAGGTGATTTAGAGGAAGAGTTTATTGAATACCTCACACCAGGTGATGTGTTTGTATTAGGTGGTAGAACTTATGAATTCATAAGATCCGAAGGTATGAAAGTCATAGTTAGGAGGGTTGAGCATCAAAGACCTACAGTACCTAGCTGGTTCTCTGAAATGTTACCATTAACCTTTGACTCGGCTTTAGAGGTAGGTCGGTTTAGGAGATTTGTAGCTGGCTTGATTAAGGATAAGGGTATTGAGGAGGCTGTGGAGGAGGTTGTAAAAGCTTATGGTGTTGATAAGTACGTAGCTAAGCATATCGTTAGGTATATCTATGAGCAAATGGTTTCAACAGGTGGCTTAGTTCCTTCAGATAAGTTGGTATTAATTGAATTATGGGATGATGAGGCAAGTTATACGAAGAATGTTATATTCCATGCTATCTTCGGTAGAAGAGTTAATGATGCTTTATCACGTGCATATGCTTACGTAATGAGTAATAGCTTAGGTGTAAACGTTAGAGTTACTGTTACAGATTACGGATTCATGCTTACATTACCTTACACTATTGAGATAGGTCTAGAGGACATAGTTAATATAGTAAGTAGCGTTAGGAGTGAAAATGTAAGGGAGATTCTAAGGAGGGTATTAAGACGTAGTGAGGTACTGAAGAGGAGGTTTAGACATTGTGCTGAAAGAGCTTTTGCTTTACTACGTAAGTATAGAGGTAGCGATACAAGTATTAGTAGAAGGCAGTTTAATTCCGAAATACTACTTAAAATAAGTGAAAGGATACCTGGATTCCCCATACTTGAGGAGGCGTATAGGGAGATTTTAGAAGATTACATGGATGTAGATAATGCTATAAAAGTACTTAAGTGGATTGAGAGTGGGGATGTCGAAGTTAAGGTTATAAGGTCTTACGAAGCACCATCACCGTTTAGTCATAACATAATAGCTCATGGATATAGTGATGCCGTGTTAATGGAGGATAGAAGGAGATTACTTAAGAGACTTTATGACGCATTAATTAGGAAGTTAGAGAGTAGGTAGTAGGTTAGGCAGGATCTACCACATCATTACGGCTCTAAGGTAATGTCTATGAGCAATAAGAAGGCTCTATCAATAATAATTCCAACATATAATGAAAGAGAGAATATACCTATACTACTTAAACGTATAGACGATAGCTTAAGGAGACATAACATAGATTATGAAGTCATAATTGTTGATGATAATTCACCAGATGGTACAGCTGATGTAGCTCTTAAACTAAGTAGCCAATATCCTATTAAGGTGTTAAAGAGGAAAGGTAAGATGGGGCTTTCTTCAGCAGTCCTAGATGGGCTTAAACTAGCTAATTCCGACATTATTGCGGTAATGGATGCAGACCTCCAACACCCACCCGAAGTATTACCTAGAATGTATGAGGAGCTGATATCTAATAGTAATGATATTGTTATAGCTTCACGTTATGTTAAAGGAGGCTCAATAAAGCAATGGTCACTTATTAGGAGAATCATATCCAGAACAGCAATAATGATCGCACATATACTAATACCTAAGACAAGAGGATTAAAGGACATTATGTCAGGATACTTTATGTTTCGAAGAAACATAATAGAAGGTGTAAAGTTAAATCCTAAGGGCTTCAAAATACTTCTTGAAATTTTAGCTAAGGGGAATTATAGTAATGTAAGTGAAGTACCTTATACATTCGATATTCGTAGATACGGAAAATCAAAATTAGGTACTAAGGAAATAATAAATTACATCATACACGTACTAAACCTTTCACCATACTTCATTAGATTTGCTATTGTTGGAGGTACTGGTGCTATAGTTAACCTATCAGCACTAGCTTTACTTAGATATATAGCGCATCTTGGTCATGAAATCTCAGCCGCCTTAGCTATAGAGGTATCTATAATAAATAACTTCATATTAAATGATAAGTGGACCTTTAGGGATAGAAGACGTGGTAACTGGCTTATTAGGTTAGCTAAATTCCATCTCTCATCACTTACAGGTGTTATAGTTCAGTATGCAACGTCAGTATTAATGTTTCACACACTGATTAAGGAGTCTGTACTATCACAATTCATAGGTATAATCTTCGGGTTCATAGCTAACTACTTAATAAGTAGGTATTATGTGTGGAGATAATATGAGGATCATGTCTAACCTCCTCTTTGGAGGTTTAGGGTTAGATTATGAATGCTTATGTGAGAAAGAATCTAAGCCTCACTACGTACCAATTAGGTTTAGAGATATTGTCCCTGAATTAGCTCATGGAGGACCTAGATCAAGAGATTTAGCTGATAAGTTCCTTTATGAGCATCAATATGTAGGTATTAAGGAGTTAGAGCGTGGTCGTAACATAATAGTAAAGTCAGGTACTGGCTCAGGTAAGACTGAGATATGGGTTATCTACGCACTTAAACGTAAGCTTAAGGTACTCGCGATATACCCTACCCTAGCTCTTTCTGCAGATCAAGTTAATCGTATAGAGGATTACTATGCATCATTAGGTCTTAAGGACTATGTAGTAAAGATAGATAGGCCTACTATTGAAGGTGTGGAGATAAGTGATGTAAGGAAGGTAATTAGAAACGCCCTTGTAGTTATAACGAACCCTGCATTCTTAATGGCTGATATAAAGAGGTTAGCTGAGAGCATAAGGAAGTCATACCTTGCGGGCTTCTTAACAGATGTTGACGTAATAGTCATTGATGAACTCGACTTCTATGGTTCAAGGGGTGCTTCACTAATCATTACATTAGTTGAGATCATGGTTAAGTATATCACTAAGAAAAAACCTCAAATAGTAGTTCTAACAGCAACTTTAGGTAACCCCGATGAATTAGCATCAATACTCCAGGAAATCAATTCAAGGGAAACAAGGATAATAGATGGTGTACCTTTCAAAGTCAAGAATTGCCTGTACGTAGTTTATGGGAAGAATGTAGAGGAGGTGAGGAGGGTAATAGCTGATATAGTTAATAGGCTAGATATTGAAAAGCACATAAAGGAGTTTGTTAATAGCTACGATAAGTTTAGGAAGAATGCAAGATACATAGTTGAATATCTAAGGAGTTTAGGATTTAATGTTCCTGAACCATACTTTAATCCTGCAGAGCTTATCGCTAGATACGTAGATGATGATGGTGTGACTTTAGTATTTACTCCAAGTATAAAAACAGCAGAAAAACTTACTCGTCAAATAATGGAGATACTTCCAGAGAGTAAGAGAAGGTTCGTTGCAATACATCACCATTTAGTACCAAAGAAGGTTAGGGAGCTCATAGAGGATGCAGCACGAAGACCTAACCCTAAGGTTAAGGTGATAGTAACCGTAAGAACTTTACTTCAAGGTATAGATATAGGTAATGTTGTAAGAGTAGTACATTATGGTCTACCATTAGAAGTGAGAGAATTCCTTCAGAGAGAGGGGAGAAAGGGTAGGAGGGAGGACTTAAGATTCACAGAGTCCATAATAATACCTATAACTCCCTGGGATAGAGCCATAATTGCTCAAGGAGTTGAAGGATTAAGGGAATATGTTTCATTACCTTTAGAGAAGGTGTATATCCTTAAAAGTAATAAGTATCCATTACTATTCAAGTCATTATTTAAAGTTGTAGCTAAGATAAAGTTAGAAAAGGAGGAGTTAGATCTCTTAAAGGAATTAGGTCTTATTAAGGAGGTTCCTACGTTAAAAGGTGAAAGGTTAATTAAGTTAAGTGAGTATGGTGCTGAGGTTTGGAATAAGTTAAACTTCTACGAATACGGACCACCTTACGGATTAAGGAGAAAGTTAATAGTTAATGGTGGTAGGATTAAGGAACTGGAACCTGCTTCTAGGAGAGATTTTGTTGAGAAGTATCAAGCAGGTACTATAGACTTAGCTGAGGAGGCTTTAATTATTGAAGCTAATTACTCAGGTATTACTGAATACCCCTTAGTAGGTATTGAGGCTATACTTGATGAATATCCGTTCCTATCGGAGGCAGTAAGTGCTTATGAGAGTATAAAGGTTAGGTGGGGTGAGAGACCAGACATTACTAGGGATGTATTAAGGGGCAAGCTTACCTCATACGTTGAATTAAGTGTGAGGATACCTTCAAGGGGTTTCGGGATATACTACGAAATCCCGCTTAGGGTTAAATGGATAATAGAATCTAGTAGTAGGCTTAAACTTGTTAGGATGGACAATGTATTAATACCTAAATATGAGGAAGCGTCAATAGAGTTAGATGCACCCGTTAAGGGAAGTTATCAAGACTTCACATATGGATTCATATATGAATTAGGCCCTACCTACGATGTCGAGCTATTGAAGGCGGCATTAGTAACGTTAAGAGTAATTTTAAGGTTAATACCTGAGTACTCAATATCGTTTAGAGAGTTAAGTATTGACTTAGACGCCCTCCCCTTACCTCCCATTAGAGTTCTTGTATGGGAGCCTGAAGCATCAGGTATTAGTGAGCACATAGACTGGGCCTTCATATTAAGGAAGTTAGATGAGATGAAGAAGCCGCCGAGGCTATGGATACCATTAGTTAAGTTAGTGGATAGCGAAGTAGCATCAATAATACTTAGGAGAGGGGTATCATGGGATGAGATTAAGAGTGTCATTAAATCTGTAATTAAGTGTATAGGGGGTTTATCTGAGATAGAGATTGGTAAGGCTATTACGTATATAAGAAGACCCTCTAGGAAGTTAGGATTGATGTCTCTTGAAATATTGATGAGGAGAATTAACGATGAAAATACGTTCATCGTCTCAACATTTGATGGAGAGAGGTGTGAAAGCAGGGTATTTAAGGCTAAGGAAGTACCTTACACTCTATCAGACTTTATAGAAGGGGTACTTAAGAGGGTAATCGATAGTAACTTAAAGTTACTCGTCTCAAACGAGGATTTAGTGCAGCAATTAATAACGTCTAGGAGTACGTTGTGGCTTTACGAAAAAGCCTTAATTTCAGGTCTTATAGCTAACCCTTACAAGCTAATATCGTTATGTAAACCAGAGGATTCCCTTGATGTAAAGAACTTAAAGAGAGTATTTGGTATAAGAGTACCTTCTCCAATACTAATAGAGGATTACTTAAGGAAGGGTAAAGTTACGATAGCTAAGAAATTGTTAAGGGAGTATGTTGAGGGTTTAGCTAAGATTACCTTCTACGCATACCTAGTATATGACTACTTAAGGAGGAGTGGCCTATGTAAATCATTAGGTTAGGTTAGTTTAATCTCAACCTCAGGATTTAGCTCCTTTAGCGTGTTCATTATATGCCTTGTTAGTTTAGTAACATCTGTAGCTCTTACAGGTATTGCTAATGGCGTTAACTCTAAAGTTAACACTATAGAGCTATTAGAAACTGATTCAACAAAGGTCTTCCCCTCCTCAAACCTAAATGGGAGTTCTGATGATATCGCCTTAATTTTATCGATAACCTTAGTGTTTATGTTTAGAAGCCCTTCATTACCTTTTAAGCCATTAAGCTTTAATCTAACGAATATTCTAGGTCTATACTCTCTAATTATTGAGTTTACTAGTAGTGAGTTAGCGATATATGTCTTATTGCCGTGTAAATCCTCAAGTACGGAGTTAAAGAGTTGAACATCGACTATTCTACCTTTAAGAGTTTCTCCTGTTTTAGGTATTATTATTTCAATCCATGAGCCTTTAGTAAATCTCTGAAGATGTACCGTAATGAATGCTGTAAACTCCTTTATCTCATAGTAGAAGAGTAGGAATGTAAGTACACCGATAATTATTGCTACAATGTACGGCGTTAATGATGCTGTTATTAAGTGTATGCTAACTACCACGACTGCTGAAATAACAAGTATATCAAGTACCTTAATTATTACCGTTCTTGCGCTGAAGGAGATTACCCTATTACTTGCTAGCGTGTTTACAAACCAAACTATTAAAAACCTAGTAAATATTATTGCGACTACAAATAACGATATGTTTATTATTATACGCGTTACTTCCTCACTAAGTATTTGATACATAACCACTGAATCCACTAACTACTACCCCTTAAAAACCTTTATTATATCGCTACTCTTAGTTAAAACAATTAGCTGATTACCACTTAATAGTTTACTATCCTTGTCCGGTATCTTTATGTTAGTACCGTCAAACATGAATAATATGTAGGTATCTGGTGGAAGGTTAATCTCCCTTAAGCTCTTACCAACAACCTTATCAGTTTCAGTAATGGTTATTCTAAAGAGTTTGTAGTCACCAAAGACCCCCATTACCTGAGGTTCTCTAATACTTTCTAGGTAGCCCTTAACTAAGTCAGCTGTTATAGCAGGAACAGATATTGGTATACCTAGCCCTAACTGAACTACTAACTCAGCTATCTTAGGATCCTTAACCCTAGCTAGCCTCAATGGTATGTTATAGAGCTTAGCTATTGTTAATGCAAATACATTAACCTCATCTCTATCGGTTAGTGCTAAGACAGCATCTAAGTCAGGCATTGATATATCTGAAGTATAGACGCTTATATCGGTAGCATCTTTATTTATCACTATCACATCATACTTACTACCTATGTCTGCACATTTATTAGGGTCTTTCTCAACGATTACAGCTTGATTCTTCTTTAAGTTGATTATCCTTAATAATTCTTTAGTAACTACGCCACCGCCTATGATTAAAATTTTCATTACAATATCACCGCAACTCTACTATCAACTTGGTACCTCTAATTAAATAAGTGTTAGCTGCTTGCCACATCCTACACTCACCACTTAAGTACATATAGAGCTCTCCTACTAACCATTAGAGATACTAGGAGTAAAAGGGGTATATATTCTAAACGGCCCGAGATCATTAGTATCATTAATATGACCTTAACCATAGCAGGTGAGGAAGGCTCTATAACACCTACACTCAACCCCACACAGCTAGCAGCTGATGTTGCTTCAAAGAGCGAGTCGATAAATGAATACCCGAACGCTGAAATGAGAAGTGCTGATGAGAACACCATGAATGCATGAATTATAGATATAAATAAGGCATTAGTAACATCAGTTTCCTTTAGGATAGATTTTCTAACACTAGTCTTATGGACAGCGTAATTCGGCAATATTAGCGATGATGCTATGTTCTTAAACTTCTTGAAGAGGATCATCAATCTTAAAGCCTTAATGCCTCCTGCAGTCGAGAATGTCATGCCCCCTATATACATACCTATGACGAATATTGCTTTAGTAGTATCACTCAATGTTGAAAGTGATCCTATGCTAAACCCTGTTGTTGTTATCCCTGAAATTGAATTAAATAATCCTGCGATTACGGAGAACATGAGTGGATACCCCTCAACGAATACGTAAGCTAGGACTGTCATGAGGGGTATTGATGTAATAACGAAGAGGTAATATCTTAATTCTTCAGATTTAGCTAAGTCCTTTATCCTTCCAGTCAATAGGTTATATATGTCGTAAAAGTTCATACCACCTATAATCATGAGGATTGTTACAGGGATAATCGTTAATGGTACCCTATTAAATATTACGTTATACCCCTCATCGTAAGTGGCCATTCCACCCGTCGCTATTGTAGTCATTACATAGTTTATGCTTTCAAATATATTCATACCGGCTATGTAGTAAGCTAAGATACCACCACTGGTTAGGATCACGTAGACTATCAGTAGTCTTGATGCTGTCCTATAAAATGAGGCTTCTATCTTTATTGGTCTTTCAATACCGTAAAGCCTTTTAGCAACATCATAGAAGTAAGGTATGAAGACCATGGCAAATACAACAAAACCTAGCTCACCAGACCATTGCATTAGCGATCTCCAAAGTATCAGTGAATGCTTTAACTGTGATGGATAAAACACTGTAAAGCCCGTACCTGTAAACCCGCTTATGGACTCGAAAGCTGAGTCTATGTATGAAGTTCCAGTCTCATAGCTTAGTGCTATAGCAGATATTAGAGGAATTGAAATCCAACTACCAACACCTACTATCAATGCTTCAAGTGTAGTTAAAGGCTTGGACTCAATACTCCTTGCTACAAGCCCTAAAGCAAGTAGTAATTCACCTAAGAGTAGAAACGATATGCTTATAGGTTCATCGTAAAGAGTATCAACTAGAGGAACAACAAGCATTAGCAGACCTAATATCGCTAATATCCCTAGATACGCCTTAATCATTCCTCGTACATTCACTCACTATCACCTTAACCTCAATGGAGAACTACCGAGAACTATCTAAGGATTAGGGGTATTTTTAACCAGAAATGTTAATTACGGCGTATATACACGGATATAGGCCGAGTAATACCTTAACTACGACATTAGGTTACGTAAATAATCCGTAAACTTCTGACATAACTCGCATATCACATCACCTGCTTCAACCTCATTATCGAGAAGCTTTCTAGCTAGATCCCTAAAATGACTAACCACAATAGGATCGTTTAGCAATTTATCAATAATCTTAACCTTAGGCCTTCTTAAGGCTAAATAATTAGATATAGCTGCTGGTGTTACGTCAAGTATTTTAGCTGCTTGATATATCGAAAGACCATATTCCTTAATTAGTAAGGTAGCTAATGTAGCTCTTATTAGTGGAACTATGTTCCTTATCCTCCACTCACAGGGAGGTTTTCTCAACCCTATCGCCTACACTCTATATTTAACTTAGGTTAATGAGGTAAAAACCCTTTTATCTTAAGATTAATTTCTAAGTACTATCCTTACCAGAGTATTTCTCAATACATGATTTAACACATTCCTCAAAATACTTACCAGAAAAACCTGCTTCAGCGCATTTCTCTCTACACTCCCTAACTATGTGATACCTATCAATAACCTCATCGGAAATCTTGATCACCCCTAATGAAGCGTACTTTAATCCCTTGATCTTTAAACTTAGACGTAACTTTATCACCCCACTTCTTATTTCCGTAGAACACAGCTGTTACACTAAGCCCTACCTTATCCTTGATTTCCTTCAATTTATTCAATACCCTATCAACATCTCTTTCACTTACTATAACCCCTAAAACCTCATTTACCCCCTTACCTCTTACATAGATTAAATCATCCCTAATTCTTACGTCAAAACCCGCTAGTAAGTATCTTGAAGCAACCTTACCTAATACTCCGTACTTCTCCTTAAGTACATTAGCCTTATATATTGCTCTCCAAGTCATCCTAGTCCCTAGCTTATCTAATAGAGTGTAACTAATAAGTTAATTACATTGAGGAATAACTGACATTAACTTATTTACTCCTTAAGTAAGTAGTAACTGACATTAGAGATGTGGAGTCTTGGTGATCATCATGAAGTATCTAATAAGAGCTAAGGTTGAAGTTGATGGTAATGTTGAGAAGTCAGATATTATTGGGGCAATTTTCGGTCAAACTGAGGGAATGTTTGGTCCTGATTTTGATCTAAGGGATCTACAAGATAAGGGGAGGATAGGTAGGATAATTGTTGATATAAAGAGGCAGGGTAATAAGACCGTAGGTGAGGTCTTAGTACCTTCAAATTTAGATAAAGCTGAGACAGCATTAGTTGCTGCAATGCTTGAATTCGTGGATAAGGTAGGACCATTCAATGCTAAGATCAGGATAACCGACATAATAGACGTAAGATACGAGAGGATAAAGAAGATTAAGGAGAGGGCTAAGGAAATACTTCAAAGATGGCTCAAGGAGAGAACTATAGACGTTAAGGAGATAATAAACGAGATAGAAGAAGCAGTAAGAATAGCCCACATGATATACTACGGACCTGAGAGATTACCTGCAGGTCCTGATGTCGATAAGTCAGATACCCTAATAATAGTTGAGGGTAGAGCTGACGTACTTAACCTATTAAGATATGGTTACAAGAACGTTATTGCTGTTGAAGGTGCTAAAGGCGAAATTCCTGAGACCATAGTTAAGTTAAGTAAAGGCAAGAAGAACGTGATTGCCTTTGTTGATGGTGATAGGGCAGGTGACATGATTGTTAGAGAACTCATTAGAGTAGCTAAGGTTGATTACGTCGCTAAAGCACCACCTGGGAGAGAGGTTGAGGAGCTAACTGGTAAGGAGATCGCCAAAGCACTTAAGAATGCAGTACCTCTTAAGACGTACTTACAGCAAATTCAAGAGGTGTCAAAGCCTGAAGCAAAGCCTATACCTGAGGTTGAAGCAGCTGAGGTTACTGGTGCAATACAAATTCCACCTCATGTTATAGATGACGTGAAGAAATTAAGAGGTACATTAGAAGCTATAGTGTACAATAATGAGTGGAAGCCAATAGATAAACTACCTGTTAAAGACATAGTTGATTACCTAATAAGTAGTGGTGAGGAGAAGAAGAAGGTATATGCGATAGTTATGGACGGCATAATAACTCAGAGAGTCGTTGATGCAGCCTCTGTTAGGGGTGTTAAGTTAATAATAGGTGCAAGAACAGGCATAATATCTAAGATGCCTACTGAAGTAACATTACTAACCTATGATGACATACTTCACTAAAACAACCTTCCCTTTCCGCTCCTACCCTTCTTACCCTTATACTTTGCAGTAAACTTACTTAAGCCCTTACCGCTAGGCTTACTAACTCCTGATCCCTTCGATAGGAAGTCAAGTATTGTTTTAGCAGCTTTACCTACACCTATGAGCTGCTTTTCAGTTACTCCGAAGTAGCTAAGTATTCTTAAAGCAGCTGGAACTATCTGGTGTTCTATGTAGTACTCACTATCTATATTCTTGACATCCTTAACTAAGAAGTATGGGTAAGCTCTTGATGATATCTTACCCATGCCTTTAACTATGACATAACCTATCTTATCACCAACCTCAATCTTACCGCCAGCTTCTATGAGTCTCTTAGCGGCTACTACGTGAGGTGCGTCAACAGAGTACTCCTCAAGTCTCTTAGTTATTGACTTCCAAATAACCAGCTTCTCTATGGGTATCTTACCTTCTCTTAAATCCCTGATAACGTCTTTAACATAGCTTACGGCCTCATCAACCTTACCCTCCCTTAACACTATCTTAGCAACCTCCTCTTGAACCTCCTTAGCTATCTCAGCCCAATCACCTCTTACAGCTTCAAATCCGACTATGTCTATGGAGCCATCAGTCGTTAATCCTATGTACCTCTTTTTAGCTTCGGTAAAGAAGAC
>CAZUAD010000017.1:18413-19419 GCA_964618155.1 uncultured Desulfurococcaceae archaeon | reverse complement strand
TTATCCCCAGGTACAACTACTGCATACACTTCATCGTTAGCTATTACTATAAGCGTTTTAACTATCACAGATTTATCCACGCCCAAAAACCTAGCTGCATCATCCACCGTGGTAGTTCTCCCTGAACTCCTAATAAGCCTCCATTTAACACCATGCCTATTAATCCACTCAGCTACGGGTTCTACTGGCATGAACTCCTACCTTCTACCTACTAGTAGAAAACCTCAATTTATGTATTACTATGAAGTCACATTAAATTTAACCTTCCATGGCCACACTTAGTCGTAGGACTAAATTGAACGACAAACCAAACACTTTTGTTAAATTTTAAAATTATTTTCTTGTCTATTCATAACTTTTAAAGACATGTGGAATATAGCTAAAATTTTGAATATAATTCACGAGTTCTAGGCTTTAAGAGAGGCAAGTAAATGACTAACAAAGTTAGAGTCTTGTTAATGGCAGGTAATGCTGTAGGCTTAGGCTGGATGATCGCAGATTTCAAGCGGGAGAAACCAAAGGCCTTCCTGTAACATCTTGGTAAATACATGTATTAGTATAGATGTGAGGAGGCTACACAAGAGTATTGTCAGCTTGCTTTCTTGAAAAACACGGGCAAGAAGCAGACTGGCCAACTTACGTGTCATCATGCTGTCTAGGCTTCATCTCGTCAGTAACGGCTATATTACTCTGTTTATTCGGCCCTCAACTGGCTGTCACGCGTAAGGCACGTCTGAGCCTGGCACCGTTAAGACGACATATGCAGGCTTTCTCATCCTGGATCCTGTCCGTAATTCTGTCAAGACACGATGAATCGAAGACACAAGCTTGTCGGCGCTGGTAACCAGAGACTGATAGGTCGAGGACATGCCCTTGACTTGTATATCGCTGAAGGCAACATAGTGACCACAAAGTCTACCAAACCGCCAGGGAAAGCGATACTCATATGCAAGAGTCATAGAGAAGAAACTGCTTGGCGAATACGATATCTGCTATTAGGCTAAGA
>CAZUAD010000017.1:8052-18403 GCA_964618155.1 uncultured Desulfurococcaceae archaeon | reverse complement strand
GGTCTAGGTATGTAGTTAGGGCTAGTAGGAAGTATAGGAGCTTAATGGAGTTTGCCTACGGTGTTCACCCGTCAAGGGTTAAGACCTTTAATGTAGATGGTCTTAAGGTAGTCGTTATTTTGAACAATACCGATATTAAGAAGTATGAGGTATACTCGGAGATAATTAATAGGTCAGGTACGTTTAGTAAGGCCTACCTATTGGGCTCATATTACTCAGGTAAGGTTGGTAAGGCCTACCTAAGGTTTTACAGTGATGAGGAGAATAAGGTTTATGAAGTATACGATACGGCAGGGCACATGCCATACTTCTTAACCGATGAACCACCTGATAAGATTAATCAGATTAAGGCAATAGTAAATGATAGATCCTTCAGTCATGTTGAGGTAGTTAGGAAGTATGACCTACTTAGAGGTAAGGAGGTCAAGCTGACCAAGATAGTGGTCAAGGACCCACAGGCGGTTAGGAGGCTTAGGGTACATCTGAAGAGGGTTTGGGAGGCTAAGATTAAGTACCACGATAACTACATATTCGATAACCAACTAATACCCGGCATGCTATACAGAGCTAGTAAGGGTAGGATTGAGGAGATTAAGGTCGACATATCTAAGGAGGTCATGAAGTTATTTGAAAATGCCGTTAAGGACTTACCTCAAGAACTTAAAGCTAACGCGCTAACATACGTACCACTCTTCGAAGCAAAACCACCAAGTATTAAGAGGGTTGCACTAGACATTGAGGTCTACACACCTTTCAAAGGAAGAATTCCCGATGTTAATAAGACACCATACCCGATAATAAGCATAGCTTTAACAGGATCCGATGGTCTTAAGAAGGTACTCCTACTAGCTAGGGAGGATGTAGAGATAGGTGATTTAAGAAAACTTCCAAAGGATTACGAAATCGAGATATTCGATAGTGAGAAGGCATTAATACTCGAGGCATTCAGAATAATAAATCAGTACCCTCTAATACTTACATTTAATGGAGACGACTTTGACCTGCCGTACCTACATAATAGGGCTTTACTATTGGGTATAGACCCTGACATAATACCCATAGTCGAGGTTAGAGACTTCGTTAGCATTAAACACGGATTCCATATAGACCTATACAAGTTCTTTAGTATAGAGGCAATACAGAACTATGCCTTTGGCTCAGCGTACAAGGAAAAGACATTGGATGCTATAGCTCAAGCACTACTTGGTGAAGCTAAGGTAAAGCTTGAGGAAACCGTTAGTGACCTACCACTTAGTGAGCTTGCAGAGTATAACTCAACTGATAGCGAGTTAACATTGAAGCTAACAACGTTTAATGATGAACTCGTATGGAAGTTAATTGTACTGATAATGCGATTAGCTAAGATGTCACTAGAGGATGTTACACGTAGAAAGGTCTCTGCTTGGATCAAGAACCTCATGTACTGGGAGCATAGGAGGAGGAACTACCTGATACCTAACGAGGATGAACTACTCAGCATTAAGGGTGAGGTAAAGACTTCAGCCAAGATAGGTGGTAAGAGGTATGCTGGAGCTATAGTCATAGACCCAATACCGGGGGTCTACTTCGATGTTGTAGTACTGGACTTCGCATCACTATACCCAAGCATAATTAAGGTATGGAACCTAAGCTATGAAACTATAGACCCATTACCAGACTTCTGTAGGGACGGAAAGATAGCTGAGATCAAGGATGAAGCAGGTAGGGTACTCCATACGGTATGCCTAAGTAGGAAGGGGATTACATCAGAATTAGTTGGGATGTTGAGAGACTTTAGGGTTAACATATATAAGAAGCTAGCTAAGAGAAAGGACCTACTACCAGAGTTAAGAAGCTGGTATGACGTAGTTCAGAGCGCTATGAAGGTATATATAAATGCTAGTTATGGGGTCTTTGGCCATGAAAAATTCCCACTTTATACACCATCAGTAGCTGAATCAGTAACGGCGTTAGGTAGGTACGTAATAACTTCAACTTTGAAGAAGGCGGAGGAGTTAGGTCTTAAGGTACTTTACGGTGATACAGACTCACTATTCCTTTGGAAACCTGACAAAGATAAGCTTGAAAAGCTTATAGAATGGGTTGAAGAGAACTTCCAGTTAGACTTGGAAGTAGATAAAACATACAAGTACGTAGCATTCGCATTGAAGAAGAATTACCTAGGAGTTCAGGATAGTGGTAAGGTTGATATAAAGGGTTTAGTTGGTAAGAAGAAGAATGTACCTAAGTTACTTCAAGATACTTTCATAAAGGCTGTTGAGCTAATGAGCAACTTGGAGGATAACCCTGTAGTTCTTGATAAGGTTAAAGAAGCATTAAAGAAGACCATCCAGAATACATACATGAGGTTGAGGAATAAGGAGTTTACGTTAGATGAGGTAGCATTTAAAACCACATTGAATAAGGCTATCGAAGAGTACGTTAAGACAACACCTATACACGTTAAGGCGGCTAAACAGTTAATGAGACATGGTATAGCTGTGGGGAGGGGTGATGTAATATTCTATGTAAAGACCAAGACTAAGGATAAGGTCAAGGCAATACAACTAGCTAAGCTTGATGACGTCAATGTAAGTGAGTATGTTGAAACGCTTAAGTCAGTTATTCAGCAATTACTCATACCCTTCGGCATAGAATGGGAGGAAATAGCTGGTAATATAGGTCTTTACACATTCATTAATAATAAGAAGTAATTATTAGTAAACACTTAAACAGTCTTATCCTTCCTCTAAAATCTGGCCACCTAATTCTCTGAGTAGTTTCTTCAACTCACTAACCGCATTAAAGATAATAGTCTTAGCTTCATCCTTACTTTTCGATGATACCATCACGTAGACATCTAGCTTAGGTCCTCTAATCTCATGACCCTTAGGGTGGGTCTTAACGTATATGTTCTTATATTTCTTTACTATATTCTTTAACACCTTAGCAGCACTTGACTCGGGCACTCCAACAACAGTAAATGAGGCTTCAACTATGTGCACCTTTGGCCCTATGATCCTTAACCTTTCCTCAACCCATCCCTCCCACATCGCCTCTAACTCTCTTGGAACACCGGGCAGTGATATTACAATCAAGTTAAGCTCCTTAACCTCAAGCCATGAACCAGGTGCTGTACCTACTGGGTTAGGTATGGGTATGGAGCCTTCAGGTAGATAAGCCATTTTCTTCCTTTCTTCAGTTATGGGCATGTTACGTTCACTATACTTCTCTATGACCATACGTAATGCTTCTTCATTTAAAATTAGCTTCCTATTAAAAGCTTTAGCAACAGCTTCTAACGTTCTATCATCATAGGTTGGTCCTAGCCCGCCTGTTGTAACTATGATTGAGGGTCTATGGTTTAGAGCTACATGTCTTAGATAACTAGATACTATTTCAACATCATCAATTAGGGAGATGTTACCTACTACGTTATATCCTAACAGCGTTAGTCTCCTACCAAGATACGCAGCATTTGTATTTACTACTCTACCCTCTACGACCTCATTACCTAAGGTGAAGATCCATGCTTCATACTTATCCCTTTTAGATACTTCCATACAGCTAAACCCCTCTGTACTATAGTTAGAACGTTTAATACCGATGCTATAAGTAGTACAGTATTTGAAATGGCTATATACCTTAGTCTATCTATTGTGAGGAATATGAGCACAATCGTAATTACTAAGATACGTTCAGCCCTCTCCATAAGTCCTATACCTTCAAGCTTAAGTCCTAAGGACTCTGCTCTAGCCCTACTATAGCTTATTATTAGTGATGTAGCTAAGAAAATCATTATAACTAACGGGTCTAGCCCGAGTATTAGGAGTGTGATAGAGTATGCGGTATCCGACACTCTGTCACATAGTGAGTCTAGGAATGCACCGAACCTTGTCATAAGACCTTTAACCCTAGCTAAAGATCCATCCAGAACATCTGCAAAAGATGATAGAAGCACTAGTACTAGTGCTAATAAAGGGCTTTTAGTAATGTATGTAATCACGGGTATTATAATGCTTAAGAATAACCCCGTAAATGTCAGGTGATTAGGTCTTAAACCACCCTTAGCAAGTAATAGCGCTAAAGAATAGAAGAACCCGCCAAATTTCCTTCTTAGCTTACTAAGCATCTTAGCTACAACACCTAAGCTAGATTATCCTTACACAGCTTAATATTGAGTTAAGAATTTATCTCCCCTAAGAACCTTTCACTTAGGAGATGTTGAGGAATCCGGGAACTGATTAGTGATGTATAAATGGCTTCTGAATCCTAATGGAATATTAAATATATACTTTTACAGAGCATAGTTTTAGTGGATAGGAAATGAGTGGTATATCAGTGCCGTTCGTACCTACACCAATACCTGTTGTTGACTTCATGCTTAAAGTAGCTAATGCAGGACCTAACGACGTAGTATATGACTTAGGCTGTGGTGATGGAAGGATACCAATAAGGGCTGTTGAAGTATTTAATGTGAGGAAGGCTGTTTGCGTTGAGATTAGAAGAGACCTATATGAAAAGGCTTTAAGTGAGGTTAGGGCTAAGGGCCTGGAGGATAAGGTTATCGTTATAAATGATGATATGTTCAATGTTGACGTTTCTGAGGCAACCATAGTTACACTCTTTCTCCTTACATCAGTTAATAAGCTACTAAGGCCGAAGCTTGAAAGAGAATTAAGAAGAGGTGCTAGGGTTGTATCGCATGAATTTGAAATACCTGGATGGATACCTAAGGAATCGCTCATATTTTCTGATGGCGTGATAAATCATAGAATATACCTTTACATTATAGAGTGATTATATGGAAAAATTAATAATATTAAGCGATAGATGCAGTATAAAGGAAATAACTAGTAGATCCCCTAGTGCTCAGGAATTAATAAGGCTATGGGATAAGCTAGATAGACAAAATAGGGCTTCATTAGCTATGTTTAAGGTACTTCACAAGAGTGGTACTGAGGTTAAAGTATACGGCTTTGTAAGAGGTAATGAATTAATAATTTACGCTATATCAGCATCAGTAAAGGAAGTTAGTGAAGATTTTGTAAATGACGTATTAGATGAAATTAGACGTAAATATAAAGGCTCAGTAAAGTGCTTAAGTGGATGATGAGTGGTATCCTTCATGATCGATGATTAAGGGACTACTAGCTGATTATTCATTAAAGAACGTGCTTAACCCCTCATAACTTTCCTTAGGCATCTCAGTTTTCTTAATCCTGGCCCTTCTTAAAGCTCTCATAAACTCTATACTTAATGCCTTTAACCTCCTAGCTCTACTCTTTGGTGAGTCAATAAGTTGGGTTACGAGCAATTTCTCCACATAGATTTCGGATATAGGGCATACCTCAATACATATGCCGCATCCGATACATTTATCATTACTTATTTTAGGTTTTCCATTACTTGAGGATATTGCATTTTGAGGGCACCATAACTCACAACTACCGCATCTAACACATTTAGACCACCTAATCAGTAATTTAAGAGCTGTTATTGCACGCTCTTGAGCATTCCTTCCCTTACCTATGACTCTACTCCCTCTAACAATTACTTTACCATCGCTATCCTCAATAACGATACCGTTATCTAATTGATATAACTTCTTACCTAATACTCTATATTGTGACTTAATGGCTTCTATATTCACATTACTGCTTAGCTCAATAACATAGCCTTCACCATCCTTATATCCCTTAACACTTAATCCAGCTCTTCGTGAGTACTCCACCTTCCAATTAGATGGTTGCTTGATGCCCAGCCAAATCTCTACTCTCCTCCTACCTTGACCTAATGGGTTTAACCACCTCCATAAGTGAAACCTCACCCAATACTCACATTTTAGCCCTAACCTACTACACCACCTATTAAGTACATCGACCCATTTACTCCAAAGATCTGGGTACTCCTTACTAACTAGGTAATATTCAGCAACATAGGCTGCTGGACATAGGAAGCACCCTAATCTATCAAAACCCTTAAAATATAACTCATTTACTGGTAATCTATTATTTAGTATGTATAACCATTCCATTAGCTGATCCCATTCATGAATGGGGGTGGTGTTTAGAGCTAAAGGTAACCATCTATTACGCCATACACGACCACTCCAAGACCTATCTAATGACTCAAGGCCTCTTTGACCTATTATGACTAATACGCCATTAGGATAAGACCTCTTATAGACCTTAGCTATAGGGATTAACTTTACGACCTTACAGCACCACCTATAGTCTTTTGAGGGCGGGCCGAATACCTCAACTGCATCCCAGAACTTACCGTTAGCACTTGCCTCAACAACTTCTAGACCATAGACTTTAGCTACGTGATATACGTTCCTTACGACGGGAGGTAGCTCAAGTCCTGTATCGTTAAAGAGAAGTTTAGGCTCAATACTAGCATTTAAGGTTAGATGTAGTGAGAGTAATGAATCCTTACCTCCCGAATACGATAATAATACTGGCAAGCCTACTTTGCTACTGATTATTGCTATGTGAGCTATTGATCTCGATACTAATGTCCTAAGGTATTCTTCATTTCCTTTAATGACATCCTTAATTCCAGCCTTAGCTTTAAATGGCTCCCTAAGGGTTTTATCCTTAAATATTAATTGAATCCTAAACTTACCTCTTCTTAATATGGCTAAAGCCTTAGGATTACCACTTCTATCTGTTACTAATGCTTGCTCACCTTCAATTCCTTGACCTGTTCCTACAACTTCGAGGGGTTTAACCTTGTCAGTGCGGAATACTTTAATTAAGCCTCTCTCCGCTGCCTTAATAGCACTAAACTTGCTTAACCTCCACCTCCACTTAAGTAGGTAAGGATCAAAGTAGAGCCTACCAACTATTACGCCTCCAACAATGACTTCCTTCATATCATCGTAGTGAGGAGTCCTATTGAGGAGCACGATCTCATTATCAATACCTAGTTCGCTCATTAACTTCTCGTCATTAAATTCATTCTTAAATGCTTCCCTCATGAACTCTCTATCACCATTAAATGCAGGTCTAGCATCACCTGGTTCTGTTATCCTTAATCTTATTGCCTTACCTCCACACTTATGGCATCTCTCTACTCTTAAAGGTATATTACAGTTAGGGCACCAGTATAGGTCCTTCCTTATACCCCACTGCTTCATAATAGAAGACCCTGCATTTAACGTTCAATAAAAACGTTGTTAAGAACACTTTTAAAGCTCCCCTAAGTTTGGGGAGGACTATGGGGGTACTTGAGTTCATTCAGCAACTGACTACGCAGCTTATGTCCATAGCTTGGCTACTATTCTTGGTGACATGGATTCTAGGATGGGCAATTAGGGGCTCCCCTATACCTATACATAGGGTTAAGAGAGCTGGTCAAGGGTTAATAGAGGATGCAGTACTTGCTGCATTCTGGATGGCGATGGGCTCAACAATATTTGCTTTAATATCTTACGTAGTTAGCAATATCTATCAACCAATGCCTCCACCACCAACACCTTAGGTGGTTTAATGGACTTCTTATTACTTGCTACTAACCTAGCATTACTTACTTACATCATTGGTGTTATTGTGTTAGCGTTACCCATACCTTATAAAGGTATTAGAAAGTGGGGTATTCTCTTAATAGTTGATGCCCTTTCAGCTATGGTACTCATATCAATTTATGGAGCATTACTTTACATGGGAGACTTCATACTTAATCTCTTAGGCTACTCCTGGGATAGTTTCTTCTCATGGCTTATAGCTAGAACGGGAGCTTTAATAGCTGTATTTGGAGGTCTCTCCTACGTTTCATCGATACTAAGAAATGTACACTATTTCCTAATAACTTCACCATTAAATTTAGCTATAACGTATGTATCATTAGCCCTATCTGCTCTTAAACTTATCTACTTCCTCTCCGTGGTGATATATTCTCTTAGGGAGAAGTTAATGTTACTTGGATTAATCCTTTACTCAATACCATTTAGGATAGGTAAAGGTGTAGGAGCTTTCTTAATAGCTGCGTCAATAATAATGTACGTAGGGTTTCCTTTACTTCCAGCATTCATAGCTTTCCTTAACACCAACGTGAGGACACCGAGCTTAGGTTTCACGACAGTAACACTTCACGTTATTGACTCAGCATACAATAGTGTTCCCTATCCTATAGTCCTCATGTATAAAGAAGAGTCCGATGAACCTGCTGCACGTATATTAGGTGATTTTAGAGGGAAGGTTATGATAGGTGATGGTAAGGATGTAATACCTGAAAATACAACGTTAATAATCAATGTGGAGTTCATGGGTTACGTATATGTGCCGTCTCCATCACGTATATATACTAAAGAGCTTAGTGGTGTGAGTGATATCAAGTTGGTTATAGAGAATCTAATTTATGCTAATGGCCTTTCCATAATATTTGATAGAGAGAACGTATACGTAAGGTTAGAAAGTTATCATGGTGATATAGTTAACGCTAGTGTTGTTGTATTAGGCTCGGATGGTAGCCTAACATTAGTTAGATATAGCTATGTAGATATAGCATTCATAATCGTAGATGGAAATGAAACTTTCTGTTCATGGTATGATATTAAATGGTATGACCTAACATTAAAGGAATGTAGACTTAAGTTGAAGGAAGGAGTACATAACTTAATTATAGTCTTCAATGATTTATATAGACCTAGTAAACCCTCAATTAGCGAGAAAAGGTTAGTTACTATTGAGGATCTTGGTAAGATATTTATGAGCTATGTAGTGCTTGGTGTAAATTACATATACACCTTAGTATTCCTTCCAGGTGTTTACATAACATTTCTTACAGCATTTACAACAGCGTTATCGAGGGTGTTAGGAGGTGGTATTAGAATTAAGCTCATCTAGTCATAAAATGAAGGCTAAGATAGTAGCATTGATATCGATATTGACCCTTATCGTAATTATGAGACTTCTTATTAGCCCTAATGAGTACGACTATGGTCTCTTGCTTATGTCGTTCATAACAATATCCCTATCATTCATAGTTACCATGCTAATACTTGATAAAGCATTAGGACTCGAAAGTTAATTTCTTTAATTTAATGTAAATTCATCAATTCACCTAAATTCTATGAAATCTACTTTATACCATGAGATCTTATCATTTGATGAGAGGTAATCTCTTATCTTGTCAACACGGCCCCTAATGGATATGTAGTATAGCTCTTTAACAACTCTACTACGTACGTACTTTATGACATCATAATTCCTCATTAATACATCTACTAATCTTCTTGCGGTATCTTCATCGTAAGTAACAAAATATACGTCTGTTCTTGAAGTACCTTTGGTACCCATTAATTTACTCATGACTTACGTCCCACCTCCGAATCTTATTAAAAAGCTCTGTAAGGGCTTTCATCTCATTAGGAAACACTTCGTAAGGGTTTATATGCCTTACCTCCTTTAGATTCTTAGCAACCCAATCACACATTAATGATACACTAATCTCACTAGTCCTTATGTTAAGTAGTAAGGGAAACATCTTACATGCGTAAGGTTTCTGATCATGGATAAGGCACCGTCCGTTATCTACATCATAGAATGGGCAGAAACCCTCAATAACCCATAAATAGAAAACATCATTAACTTTCTTAAACGTAAGCGATACGTTAAACTTCTTAGCTAATGTACTTAACCTCGTAACTTCCTCCTTAAGCAATATAGGATATTCATTAGGTGTTGTAAAGAAGCAACAATGAGAACATCTTAAGCACTTAAACTTCTTGACCATGATATCACTTGCACATTATCACAATTTCTAAAGTATCACCATCTCTTAAACTTAGCTTACTCCTCAAATGCACATGCGATACTATCTCAAGTACATTATCCTCATGCCTACTTAAATGAGGTCTAAGAATTAAGACCTTAGGCACTATTACCTGCTTACTACTACCAATACTTGGTACTGTCTTAATCTTCCCTTTCCAATATATGAATCCACCGTATCTCTTACCTTCTATGACCTTGCTTGGTACTTCATTAGGTTTACATAAATTAGAAAGCTCCTTATACGTAAGATTCACCCTAATATTTAACGTCCCTGGGTAAGGTTCCTCGCCATCCAGTAAACTACTTAAAAGGTTCTTATAATATGGAATACTTACATACTTATGCCCAACACCGATACCACTAATAACGCTACCTCTTACAATTACTACTTTATTATTCATGGAGCAACCTTCTCCTTTCCCTCTTAGATATGAGGTCTGCTATATACGTTGGTTCAGGTAGTTCGTGGCCTTTAAAGAGGGTGGGGGCTAAATACTCTATTTCCCTTAACGATACTTTATGCCCTATACTTAGGTATACCCTCTTCTTACCGGATCCTACAACTAGAGCTCCTAGCTCTCCATCTACTT
>CAZUAD010000017.1:2779-8042 GCA_964618155.1 uncultured Desulfurococcaceae archaeon | reverse complement strand
CCTACCTACAAGTATTTTCTTTGCCGCACCAATAGATGGTAAATCTAATACAACACCTATGTGTGATGCTATACCAAATTTCCTTGGATGCGTTATTCCATGCCCATCAACTATTAATAGGTCTGCATCAGCTCCCAACTTCTCATATGCCTTAATGAGTAGAGGTGCTTCTCTGAAAGCTAAGAGTCCAGGGATATACGGTATTGGTACTTCACCAACAACAACTACGTACTCCCTAAGGGTTAGTGAAGGATAATTAACTAGTGCAGCAACAGCTAATCCTTTACCTTTAACGTAGCTTACATCAAGACCTACAATAGACCTTAAGTTAGTTAACTTACCCTCCTTAATTACCAGCTTAGATAAATACTTCTGAAGTTCTATAGCTTTTGAAGCATTGAATAAGTGCATTAAATTATTACCCTTAACTTACTCTATGGTATAAGACCTCTCCTTAGAACCTTCTCTCGTAATCATTACTACATCAACACCATCGCCTGAAACCGCATCACGTCTTATAGCCGCCTTAACAGCTTCAATAGCTATTTTCTCAAGTTCTTCGACACTTAAGTCCTTTCGATAACTGTTCTCTATTATACCTATAGCTATAGGTGCTCCTGTACCTATTGCTGCATAGTCATCCTCTATTAATGAGCCTAGAGAGTCCATAACGTATAAATGAGTTCCTTCCTCGTCAATACCTCCAAATATTATCTCTGAAAGGAATGGGAAGGATTTATACTGGTACAGTATTACTGATAGAAGCCTAGCTGCTGCCTTAACTGACATAGGTCTTGCATTAGTTACTTCGTAGGCATGTATTTCAACCTCCATTATCCTCTTAAGAGTTTGAATATCAGCAAATAAGCCTGCGAAGGCGAAGCCGTACCTATCCTTAACTCTAAATACCTTTTTGGCAGCTCTACTAAGAACAAAACCCCCATAGGATACTCTCTTCTCCGCTGCTAGCACGACAGCATCTTTCGTCTTAATTCCTACGGCGGTTGCTCCGGTACCTAGCCTCTCATAACCCACACTAAACACCGCTGATAACTTGGCAACAGAGATTTAAGAGTTTGTACCTAAATGACTTGGAATGGGTAAGACGGTAATAGAGAAGGAGCTTAAGAAGATATGGTGGATGGATGGAAGATCATTAGAAAATACTAGTATTGAGATAATTGAGAGAAGAGGCAGCACTCAAACAACTAAAATCATAGAATTGAATAAGGGTACAATAGTGATGAAGGATAGACTGGTAATAGGAGATAAAGTCATACCGTTCCATAGAATAATAACAATAATTCATAGGGGTAAGGTAGTTTGGAGAAGGAGAGGATATGCTTAAGTAATGAGCTGAAAGGCATTAAGATAAGAGATTTTGAAGAGTTGAGATCAAGAATATTAAGCATATATAAATCTAAGATAGCTTTACCTAAATCAGTTAAGAAGAAGGGTTTAGTCAAGTACCTTACTAAGGTAAGGCAGATACATGACTTCCTAATGAACGAATTTTATAGGCACATTCAGATGTTACCTAAATTCAATGAGTTACACCCATTCTACCAAGAACTTATAAGAATGTCATGTGCTGATGAGAGGTACGACGACATTTTAGGTAAGGTATTAGGTTTTAGAAAAGTGTTGTTAAAGCTTACAAGAGAATATAGTGAAAGGATTAGATTAAGCTTTGATGTACCTGAGGCAAGGAAGCTTACTAGAGAATATATTGGGAGAGTACTATCAATTTTTAGGAGATTACGTAAGGACTTAAGATGCCTTTCCTCAATTGTGGTAGAGCTTAGAAAACTACCTTGTATTTCGGTAATTGAGCCAATAATAGTTGTAGCAGGTATGCCCCAAGTGGGTAAATCAACATTTGTAAGTAGAGTCTCAACAGCTAAACCTGAAATATCTCCTTTCCCATTTACAACTAAAGAAATAATTGTTGGTCATTTTGAGGTCAACTTTAAGAGAATTCAGATAATCGATACTCCAGGTATACTTGATAGACCTTTACATGAATTAAATCAAATAGAGAAGAGAGCTTTAGCCGCAATTAAATGCCTTACTAATTGTTTAATATTCCTAATAGATCCTTATGAGGGCTCTTATTATAGTCTTGAGAGTCAATTAAACTTATTAAAGAACATTATGGTGTCCTTTAAAGATCTCAGGAATAAGATTATAGTTGCTATTAACAAGATAGACCTAGTTAATGAGGAAAGACTTAATTATGTTAAGGCTAAGGTTAAAGAGCTATTTAATGGAGACATATACTTAATGAGCGCCTTGAAGGGTATAGGGGTTAAGGAGGTTATAAACGCTGCACTTAAGCTTTTAGGATATTCTTAAACCTTAATGCATCATTATACATGTAAACATTATTAAACATCACGTAAGCCTCAGTACTTCTACCTCTTAAATCTGCTAAGATGTCCTTTAGCTTCTTTAAATCCTCATCTGTGTATTTATACCTATAATTAACTTCAGAGCCTCCTAAACCATGAAGTCTAAAGTAACTTACGCTCCTTACTAGAGCAGGTCTGTACCTCAGCGGATCTACTACATGTATTACTCCTTTAATGTCTTTGATCACTGACCTTAACACCTCAAGTTTATCCTTCCATTCACCCCTAACCTCAATACCTATTAGGAATTTTGATGGTGTTATCGAACTAAGGAATTCACGCATGTTCCTTATATTTTCATCATTACATCTAAATGCTGAGGGTAATTGGAGTACTATAACGCGTGCGTTAAGCTCTTTAGCTCCTTTCACTACCTCCTCCCATGCATTAAAGTTCTCCTTAGTAGGTCTTAGGAATCCGTAAAGATGACTCTTATCCTTGGGTATCTTATCTTTTGATCTCCTCCACGTAGGCATGGTGGGTGGGTGAGTTAGTGCTTGCCATGCCTTCATATTAAATATGAAATGCTTAGGTGCTTCAAGTCTAAGTCTTCTCAGCTTTTCAGGATTAGGCCTATTATAAAATGTCTCTTGAATTTCAACAGAGTCCAACGTATTATAGACTTTACCTCTACTTACTGGAAAGCCGCACGTACCTACGAAGACTCTCAATACCTCTCCCGATAACTACTTCTTAATGCCTATCTCTTTAATCCTTAGATTAATCGTTGATAGAGCTTCCTTAATAACTTCTAGAAGGCTGTAGTCTATAATACCTATTGTTACGGTACATAAGTATTCATTACTACCCTCAACAGATCTACATCTAAGAAGTTTTATGTCAGTTCCCTCTCTAACTATGCGGTCTATTAAGCTATGTATGTCATTTACTGAGTTAAGCTCGACTGTTAGGTCAGCTAACAATTCATTAGAACGTGATATAGGTCTTAACTTGATCTCCTTCGAACTTTCATTAAGTTCTAGCTCAACATAAGAATCAGGTTCAAGACCTAATGCTTCCCTTATGTAGAGTGGTATTGTAACCCTACCTTTACTATCAACCTTAACTATAGCCTTCAACTAATACGCACCCTTATAAACTCTACTAGACTCAATATAACTAGCAGGATCGTGATGAGCGGAGCACGGTATGACCGATGGGATGATAAGCCCCGTATTACTGAGCATCTCTTAAAAGGTAATTGAATCGGTAATTACGGTATAGTTATAGATAAACACAGATAAACTTTAATTTACTCACCAACGTAATTATTAGCTTGGGGTTCCTTATTGCTAAAAGAGAAGAATACATTGAGTATCTCAAAAGCTTAGTGAGGAAGTGGCGTTCTGTATGGGAGAATGAGAAAGTTTATGAAGCTGACCCCATACCTGGCAAGGATAAGTACTTCTTAACTGCAGCGTTCATGTATCCTAACGGTCCGGCACATATAGGGCATGCAAGAACGTACCTAATACCTGATGTATTAGCTAGGTTTAAGAGGTCCTTAGGCATTAACGTGCTATTCCCCATGGCGTTTCACTATACGGGAACTCCCATATTAGTCATAGCGGAGAGAATAGCTAGTAATGATGAGGATTTTATAAAGAGCTTATCACAGAATTTCAATATATCGATAGATGAATTAAGGAAGTTAAAAGAGCCCTTAACACTAGCTAGATATTTCCATGAATTAAGTAAGGAGGCCATGAAAGACTACGGACTCTCAATAGATTGGAGGAGGGAGTTTACAACAATAGATCCTGAGTTCAAATCATTTATAAGATGGCAGTTTGAGACCTTAAGGTCTAAGGGATTACTAATTAAGGGTACGTATCCTGTTGGTTGGTGCCCTCATCATAATATGCCTGTAGGAATGCATGATACTAAGGATGATGTCGAGCCGGAAATAGATGAGGTTACAGTGATTAAGTTCAAAATTGTAGGTAACGAGGTTTACTTGCCAACAGCTACCCTAAGACCTGAAACAGTTCTAGGGGTAACTAATATTTGGATTAATCCTAAGGCTGAGTACTGCCTCGTAGAGGTTACCTATGATGGAGATGTGAAGGAGAAGTGGATTCTTGCATGTGAAGCTGCAAAGAGATTAAGCTATCAGTTAAGGATAAATATAGTATCTAGAGTCGAAATTGATGAGATACTAAGACATGAAGTGATAAATCCGTTGACAGGACGTAAAATAAGCGTTTTACCTGCTACATTCGTTAGTCCGAAGTACGGTACAGGTGTAGTCATGAGTGTCCCAGCTCATGCACCTTACGACTATGCCGCACTTATGGACTATGTAGGTAGTAAAGACTACAAAGACTGGGATAAACTAAGACCTATTCCACTCATTAAAATTGATGGTTATGGCGACATACCAGCTTATGACGCTATAAGAAAGTATAAAGTGAAGTCTCAGGAGGATAAGGAACTACTTGATAAGGCTACAAAGGAGATCTATAGAGAGGAATTTGAAAGAGGTGTAATGAGGGATGATGTATGTGACTTAATTATTAACGAGGTGATAAAGGGTAGTAAAAACTTCGTATGCAATGAGGTTAAAGGTAAAAAGGTTAAAGATGCTAGGGAAAACATAAAGAACTTTCTAATGAAGCACGGTTATGCCTTAAAAATCTATGAGATAATGAACGCACCTGTTTATTGTAGATGTGGCACTGAGATAGTGGTTAAACTTCTCGAGAATCAATGGTTTATAAACTATGGCGATGAGAATTGGAAGTTGCTAGCTAAGAAAGCATTAAAAAGAATGAGGATAGTACCTGAGGAGGCGAGGAATCAGTTCCTTGCAACTATTGATTGGTTAAAGGCTAAGGCATGCGCTAGAACCA
>CAZUAD010000017.1:0-2769 GCA_964618155.1 uncultured Desulfurococcaceae archaeon | reverse complement strand
TCCTTGGGAGAAGGGTTGGGTTATTGAGTCATTGAGTGATTCAACAATATATATGGCATTCTACACGGTAATCCGTAAGATAAGGAAATATGGGATTAAGCCTGATAGACTGACGAGAGAGTTCTGGGATTACGTGATGTTGGGTAAAGGAGATCCAGATGAGTTAAGCAAAAAATTATGTGTCGACACTAAGGCTTTAATTGATATAAGGAATGAGTTTAACTATTGGTATCCATTGGATTCAAGACATAGTGGTAAGGACCTAATACCTAATCATCTAACGTACTTTATATTTAACCATGTAGCGATATTCCCTGAGGAGAAATGGCCTAAGCAGATAGTAGCTAATGGATGGGTGCTCATTAAAGGAGAGAAGATGGCTAAGTCTAAAGGTAATATCAGGACCTTAAGAGCTTTAATCGATACCTACTCACCTGATATTGTTAGGCTTACATTAGCTATTGAATCAGAGGTTGAGCAAGACCTTAACTTTAGTGAAGAGAGTGTTATGAAGTCTTTAGATAGGCTAGCTGATATAGAAAGACTGGTTATTGAAGTAGCTAACTTAGACAAGGTAGATAAGTTTGAACTACCTGAGAGATGGTTAATGAGCAGGCTCTTTACTAATATCAAGGGTGTGATAAATGATTTAGATAACGTCAGAATAAGAGCTGCTGGTATCAAGATATTCTATACTATGTACCATGATTTAAGAAAGTACTTATCCCTCGTAGATAAGCCCTCGAGATATGTCGACCTCTACTTAAGGATATGGTTAATAGCTATCTCATGGTTCACACCATTCATTGCCGAGGAATTATGGCATAAGATAGGTTATAAGGGTTTAGTAGTTAAGGAGAGGTTACCGTCACTTAACGAGTTAAGTAAGTACTTTGATCCGGAAGCTGAGATATACATGTACTATGTTGATAACTTAATTAATGATGTAAGAAATGTATTAAAATTAGTCAAAGGTAAAGGGCTCATAGTGTATGTTGTGCCTAAGAAATATTATGAATTAGTATCTAAGGTTGCCAAAATAGTTGGTAGTGGTGGAAGGTTTAAGGATGTAGTTAGGGCTTTAGGAAAGACACTAAGTCAGTTAGGATTTAAGGGTAAGGATGTAGTTAAGGCAGCACAGACTATCCATGAATTAGTATTGAAACTTCCGAGGGAGTACATAGATTATATAGAGAAGGTTGGCGGTTTAGATGAGTATAGCATTATATCATCACTTAAAGGATACATCGAGAGGGAGTTAGGGATGGTTGTTAAGGGTATATATTATTCAACTGATCCTAAGGCTCCAGACTACGAGGGTAGGAAGAAGCTCGCATTACCTTGGAGACCAAGCATATATATCGTCCCTAGTGAGTGAATATATGGCGGTGATGTCTTCGACGGGCGGACTGAAGTATGATGATCCACTGTAGCGCTGAGCTTAAGAGTACTTACTAATCAGCTTATCCCTAATAGTTTTCGTAATTTTGTACCAACTCATTAGCCAAAGAGCGTTAATTACTACATAGATTACAGCGGTAATAATACTGTTTAAAGAATCACTTAAGGTAGTTAACAATTTAATAATAATCGGTTGTATGGCTATCCAGGCGATGGCGTACAGTATAAGTATTAACGGTATCTTAGTAGCAACAAATACCTTACGCCACGACGTACTATCACCACTTATAAAGCTTATAAGGAATACTTTTATGTGTGATGAATACCCCTGGAACTGATTATTGATGAGAAGGCATTTGTCTGATTATTTATTGAAGGTCGTAGCGTGGGTTTATCATCATGCCTCAGCGCTTATAGACCTAACTCATCCCTCATAATAAACTCCTTTTATCACTCTTTAAATATTGCGAATAAACTCATTTTTAGGGTTTAGAAGTGGTGCGGTGGAGCCCTGGTAGGAAGTATAGGGATCTCAGATTAAGATTAGATGCAGTGGAGTCCTTAGTTGCTATTAAGGAAGCATTCTCTTATGAAGAATTAACACCAGTACTTAAGTTACCTGCGTCAGTGTTAAGTAGGTACTATCAAGGAACTATGGTTCCTAATATAGAGACCTCAAGATATATCCTGAATTCATTACTTTCTAAGGAATTTGTGAAGGATTTCATATATAGGCTCGTAAATCAAAAGTATGGTGGCGACGCTGTTAAGCTTCTAAGTAATCCTAAGGTAGTTAACTACCTAAGCATATATTTATACAATAGAATAATTAGTAAATTAGCTGGAACAAGCGTTAACGCCGTTATTGCACCACCAGATCAATCAGCTACATTAGCATCCCACATAGCTTATAGACTGGGCGTTCCACTAGCTTTAATAGAATCTGCTTCAACACCCATATATGAAGGACTTGTTAAGGGTGTTAGCATAGAACGCGGTAATGCGGTTGTCGCTGTTTACGCCTTCTTTGGTCGTGAGTGCTTACCTTATCTATGGAAATTCGTTGAACACTTTAAATTGGACTTAAAACTTATTGAAGTAATAATGCTGGCTGACGTCATAAGACCTGAGGAAATACCTAGGAGAGCACCAATAGATAATATCCTACCTTAATAAACGGAGCTATTGATAAGTGAACATTGATAGACATTCGTAGGGTATCGAAGAATATCTACGGTGTATTGCTCTTAACCATGTTTTTGTGGCGGGCCCGCCGGGATTTGAACCCGGGACCTCCGCCGGGTTGGTGTCTCCCGTCTACGGGTTAAAAGCCCGCCGCTCTACCTGGCTGAGCTACGGGCCCGTAAA
>CAZUAD010000016.1:0-20024 GCA_964618155.1 uncultured Desulfurococcaceae archaeon | reverse complement strand
GTCCGGCGCTCTACCAGGCTAAGCTACGGCGGCACCATAACCCTATTTTTAAGGAGGGATTTAAGTTTTGATTAATTAAGTGTTTAAACCCCTGTAAATCCTTACTCTTGGGGATGATTGCTGACTCCAATGGTGATTGGTGATCGCACTCCGCCCCTAACTGACCTCACAACTTCTTAATGTGTTCTTCTAATTCACTCATTATTAAGGTCTTTAACTCATACCTATGGATACGTATTAGGTGTAGGTACATACCCCTCTTAGTGAATGGTCCCTTACGACATAAACCACAGTATAGCAGTCCGTTGGGACTCCTTAGGGAGACAGCAGTGGATACAGCGTTTATTACGTCAATGACTAGCTGAAGTAATGTTGGACCAGTTATTAGTGCCAGCTTAGCCTTATCGTACTTAATGCCTGATGCAGCCTTAGCAACAAACTCTATTAGGCGTTCAGAAAATGACTCAATCCTTGACGTCGTAAACATCATTTAAACCACCCACGAAGGCTAATAATGCGAGTAAACCTGCTTGGATAGCTAATCTACAGCTGCATGTATTCAGTATTAGATCTACTATTTTGGACTCACTACACCTCATGTTAAAGGTACTACACATGGACTTGACCAGCAGCTCAGCATCATCACAACCGCATTCGCTCTTACACACCTTAATCCATACCGTAATGAGCCTGGAGAGAAAGCTCCTTAAAATACCTTCATCAATACCTTGATTGCTAAGTCTTAACCCTATAATGTTGAAAATATCGGATGCTAAACCATCAACATACACACCTTGTGAGAGCTTAAGAATTAACTCAGAGGTTAGGTACTTAGATAGCCTAATAAGCTCGCTAGACAACCCTACCTCACCTATCTCCCTTAGAACTACCGTAGCGGAGGCCACTATAGCAAATCTATCAGCTAGGTATAAAACGTAGTCCAGAACGTCTTGCCCCGGCTCAGCAACCTTCATTAATGATAAAGGTCTATTTACGTACTCATCGTATACACTACCCAAAGACAATAGCCTTACACCGAAGAACATATGTTGAAGTGATTAAATATATAGTAAACAGCAAGTAACTCAAATAGACCCCAAATAGCACCCCCTACCGGGTACCCCATGACATAACGTGGTCTAGGCTTCGTATTAAGTGCTTAACCCCTTATTAATTATTAAGGTGATTAGGAGCGGTCGAACTAAGTATATACGGTGCGATGTATGTGTGAGTGCAAGGTGTATAGTGAGGAATTTTATGTTAGTACAAAGAATAGGTTTGAGGTTGTTAACATATCAAGTAAGGTCGAGGAAGTGGTTAGAAAGTCGGGTATAAGCAATGGTATAGCCCTAGTATTTCTACCTCATGCAACTGCCGCCTTAATAGCTAATGAGTATGAACCTAGGATTGTTAGTGACTACATTGAATGGGTTAAGAAGAACATACCCCCAGATGCTCCTTGGAGGCATAATGAGATAGATAATAATGCGCATGCGCACATAGCTTCAGCCATTATAGAGTCCTCAAGGATATTCCCCGTAATTAATGGCAGGTTGGTTAGAGGTACTTGGCAGGAGATAATGCTACTTGAGCTTGACGGACCAAGAAATAGGAGGGTAGTAGTTCAGGTTCTAGGATGCTAACACATTACCTCTAAACTACGTACTAGAGAATACGAATTCAAAGTAATTTTTAATAACTTTAACTAAGTTCTTAAGCAAGCTACACGTATCTTCATCAACTGCAATTCTACAAAACGTTGATGAGATCTCATGTACGTTATCACGATATACGACCTTAATGTGAGGAAATGCACGTGGTAATTCCCTACCAGTTATGAGTAGGTAAAGTGATCTCGATAACCTTACACATGAAATGATTATAGCTGTAGGGTATGAAGTGTATTCACTTATCACTTTAAATAGCTCACTTAACCCACATAACTTTAAGATCTCTAAGTCCTCCTTAGACCTTATCCCTAGGTAGCATTCACAGAGATTCCCTTTATTTAAGACTTTGAGGATGAATACCTTAACATTACCGACCGTTATAGTACCTTTAACTCCATCATCTAGGCGCTTAATTTCCACATTACCTCTGAAGTAATTGTTTACCTTAAGTAGTATAGAATTAATTACTCCCTCATCAGCCCTACACTCCTTCATAAACTTAAGTAAGTCCGTATTAACACCCGTGAACTACTTACTACATACTTCATGAATGAATTTCTCAACGAATGTATATACTTTATCAGGGTTCCAGCTACATTTAATTCCGTTTAACATAAACATTATCGAATATTGCTTACCCTCAACATGCCCTAATTCAATCCTTAGCTTTACTTCTCTATCATTGATCTTAAGAACTATATCATCACTCCAACATATGCTTACCTTTAATACCTTGAGTTCATCTCTACACTTAAAACACCAAGGAAGTAGTGGCAGATCTCCTACGGCTATACCCTCATCCTCTTCGCATAGGTAAACAATTTTTATATGGTCTTTGACTACATGCTCCATTATGTAAGGCAATACTCAACACCGTTAAAGGAGTGGGACAAGCTCGTTACCGCAGTATGGGCATTTACCATGGAGGACCTTACCATCTGCTTCACAGAAGTAAGCTTGTATACCTAGCTTAACACATTTAGGGCAGTGATATATCTTGTCCTTCCCAACTATTAATCTCCTATTACATATTACGCATCTCTTAGTAATCCATCCTAGGTGACCACCAGCATTAGTTCCTAGTAGACTTACCATTCCTACACCTCCTTGTAGTAGATATTAAGGATTTAAAAGGGTTACTAGCTTTAAGGTTAATCCTTAAATATTAACCTCTTTGCACTTAAAACTTAGGTTCTGGAAATTCCCGTAGTTAAAATTTGCACTGGAGGGGATATCCATGGGTCTAGGTACTTCAGCATCTTTAAAGCATCCCTAAGAGCTCTAGTAGGGTTTAAGCCTGACGTATTCATTTTCGCTGGTGACATGGTGGATGAGGGTAAGGTTGATGATCTGGAACCCATAGTTAAGGAGATTAAGGGTAGGTTTCCCTCAGTACCGATACTGGCTGTATTTGGTAATGAAGAGTATCACGAGCTCGAAGCAGAGTTCGTTAAGAGGTACCCTGAGATTGTATGGCTTAACGATACGCCAGCGCTTCAATACATAAACGGTGTAAAGGTAGGCTTCATAGGGACTAGAGGGGCATTGGATAAACTAACGTTCTGGCAAAGAAGGCATAAACCTGAGTTAGAACTTGTATATAAGGAGAGACCTAAGATAATTAAGGAGATGATCAAGGAGCTTAGGAGGTATGCTGAAATAATAGTCCTAATAAGTCATTACGCCCCAACATTCATTACAGTTAAAGGTGAGCCGGAAAAAGTTTACCCATACATGGGTTCTAGAGAGATGGAGCGGGTAATTAAGGAGATGAAGCCTGACATAGTAATTCACGCGCACGCACATAACGCTAGAGTAACTGAGGCGTCGATTGAGGGGGTTAAGGTGTACAATGTATCACTACCAGCGAGAAAGGGGGTTACACTCATTGAAGCCAGACCTAGGGCAACCCTACTAACTTACCTTAAAGGAGTGTGAAATCATTAAATCATTAGGTTAGCAATAAAGGCTACTGAAGTTAGTATAGGTATAGTACCTGATAAATTAACACCTTTCTTTAAAAGCTCTCGATCAACCTTAAGTAAATTAACTAAATCATTCAAGCTACTCATCCTTACTGGGACCTTAACATTCATCAGTTCTAGCGCTATGTCTGAGAAGACCTCCCTAGCTGCTACGTTATGATCACGGCTCCTTATATATAGCTCAACATACTTTTGAGCTAAACGTGATATAATGTAATACTTTCTAGAGAAGAACCCTATAACCTTATCTCCCTTGCCAAGCTCACCATAAAAGTCTAGTAGGTTCATAGATTCAGACTCTATCCTACCACGTGTTATAGCTAGGTTTGTGAGTAACTCCGTATATGGTCCTCCATAGCTTTTGAGTGCTTCGTAAATTCTTAAGACATCATTTACATCTGTGTATAGTAGTATGTCCTTCATACCTCGATTCAATCTTGATATAAAGTTTGGGGACTTACCCTCCATTTTATACGAATAGGATGAAGCAACGACTATGGGTATTAGTATTAGGTGTAAACCCTTAAACTCCATAGGTGCGGGGATCCTAGCTGTGTATGAGAAGGCATCATATATTAAACCTCCTAGTCCAACCTTATCAAGTCCTAACCTACCTTCAGCAACAGCGAACCCTGAGTTAATAGCTTTAGCGTATGTCTCAATTGCCTCAGTAAGCAGTCTCACCATTGAGTGTAGATCAAGATAATGTGTTGAAAACCTATGTGGAGCACCGGGCTTTACATAGGAGTACACAGCTATATCTAAACCTTCAATTAACGCCTTTAATATCCTTAGCATACCTCACACCAAGTTAGTCCTTCTAAGTTATGCTTTAGACCTTAAAAAGATGTCAATTACGTCAAGAGGTGTATTAGGTGACTAACTATAGGTATGTTAGATGAATTCTTAATATTAGGCTTAGACTTCACAGTATTTTTATTCATGAGGGAGTCACTAATATTTATTGGTATTAGTGATGATCTTGCTTTACACTACGCAATTATCCTAACGTTAATCCTAAATGCTGCATCATTTCATGAAGTTAAGATTAGTGAGAAATTCACTAAATACGTACTAGAGTTACCTAACGTGATTAACGTGAATAATGAAGTGTACTACTTCAACATTAAGATAAAGAGTAAGGGTTATTTAACCATAACATTAAATATTGCAGGTTTTATAGTTCCGTTAGTGCTAGCGTTAGTGCTTTCGTTAAGGTACTTCACGTTACTTAAGTCTTTAAGACTTGATTACTTAATGATATTCATCTTACTAACACTACTAGCTACATTAATATTTAATAGACTTGGTATGATCTTTAGGCACTATGTCGGTATCTCGTTAGTAAAGTCATATATAATTGGTGTGCTAATAGGGTTAATCTATGGATTTGAATTAGATGTTTACGCATCTCTTTCATTAACTTACGTCACGCTATTTATAGCCATAGTCCTTGGAGTTGATATTCTCAATATGGGTAAGGTAGTACTTGAAGGAAGACCTAGGAGTGTAAGTATTGGAGGAATGGGCATAGCTGACGCTATATTCGTAATTCCCTTACTATCATCACTTACAAGCTATTACGTCATTAGCTTTATTAGTAATTATTTATTCACTCAATTAATGATACCTTAGCACCTCTTTCTTTAAGCATGCTGACAACACGATCTAAGACCTCAATAACACTTTTAGGTGATGTACCCTCAACTAGTACTATGAATGAAGGTGAAACACCCATCCTTATATCAGTCCTTAGCTCCCTCCTTTCCAGGAATAACTTGACCATTACAGAACTGCATTCACAAAGTAATGGGGCTACGTGCGAACTACAAGTACAACCGTACCTATCCTTAAGTACATCCCTAACTTTATGGATATTCTCAACTATTTCTGAAGGCATTAATAACTCAAACTCCACCCTTAAAACAACCTTAAACATAGTTAGACCACACTTATTAATCCTCTATACCTCCTAATAATTGCGGAAGAACTTGAGGATGGTAGTGTGAAGTATATTAGTACAGTTAAGGACTTAAATACAGCGCTAAGAAACTTCTCGAATAACGCTAAATGTGGAGATACGTTAGAGATAGTTATTGATACATCTAATGAGTACCTACTAACCCATATCCCTAAGTACACACTTTCGTATCAGTTATCGCTAATAGATATTAGGAGAGACGGTAATTACTATGTAGCTATAATCATTAAGAGATTTGGTAAAGGGTGTAGGGAATGAGCTATAGCTACGCTATAGATGAGTTAGATATAAAAATCTTAAATGCATTGCTAAGGAACTCAAGGATATCGTACAGAAGATTAGCAAGAGAGCTGTCAATAGGTGAATCAACTGTGTACTCTAGAATTAATAAGTTAATCAACTTAGGAATTCTTAAAGGATTTACAGTCATAGTAGATTATGAGAGAGCAGGATTAGGTGTTGAAGCATTTGTCGAAGTTAAGGTTAAGCCTAAAGATTTAAGTGATGTAATTAACCAACTAAGAGAAGCTAAAGGAGTTATTGCTATTTATGAGGTTAGTGGTGAATATCCACTATTACTCAGAATAGCAGCTAAAAGTAATGAGGAACTCGTAAGGATAATAGATGAATTAGGCAATCTAGAGCCGATATTAGACATAAACATTAAATACGTGTTAAGGAAGTATGAGAATCCTCAATCATTAATACAGCTACTTGAATAAACTGTATGGGAGATTTACTTCTTAAGAAGGTTTATAACGAACTCAGCTATCCTCTCAGCAGGGTTTATTCCTGTAGCCATCATAAAACCACCCCATTGTGGAGCTGAGTTAACCTCATAAACTACGTAACCATCCTCATCCTCGCCAACATCAACACCTGCGTATAGTAGCCCTAAGGCCTTGGTGGCCTTAATAGCTATCTCCTTAACTTCCTCATCAATTATCGCCTTCTCCACCCTAGCTCCCTGAGCTACATTTGTTTTCCATGAGTGTGGTGGAGCGTACCTGTATATGGCCCCTAGTACCTCATCCCCTACAACAAATACTCTTATATCCCTCTCCTTAACCCTAGTAAACTTCTGTATGTAGAGTGGTTGACCATGTATTAACCATGTCCTTGCTATTATGTATACTACATCAGGATCCGTAACCTTTACTGAGCCATAGCCTAGGCTGCCCATCAACGGCTTAATAACGACAATACCCCATTTCCTAACTACCTCAACAGCCTCATAGACATCCTCAACTATCGTAGTTCTTGGAACTCTTATTCCGCATGACTTGAGCTTCAATGTAGCTAATAACTTATCCCTTGCAGTTAGAAGAGCATCTGGAGGATTTACTACAAATACACCACTTAACTCTAACCCCTTGAGAACATCCAATCTCTTAAATAAAACTTCAGTAGATAGAATAGTACCTAAACCCCTAATTATAGCTGAATCAAGTGTTAAACCTTTATGTTTACCGTAATTCACTATTATGCCTCTATCATTAACTTCAACACTTAACTTGGATATCCTAAGGTATAATGTCTCAACACCTCGCTTAATGAATGAAGTAAGTAATTGCTTAGCTGAAGGTGTAGGTATGGGTGAATCATGTATTATAGCTACCTTAAGCATATAGCCTCACTAACTTAGATTCTGTATCATAAGGAATATTAGTTACGTAACTAAGTTCAGCTTAAAGTCTAGTTGGTGTTATCTCCTTTAAGGTTCCAGAGACTAGGCTTAGGGATCTATCCATAAAGTCAAGTAATCTAGGATCGTGGGTAACTATTATGATTGTTGTCTTAAAGTCCCTACTTATCTTACGAAATAGTTCAGCAACTTTAACTGCATTCTCCCAGTCAAGGTTAGCTGTTGGTTCATCAGCTAGTAGTACTGAAGGTGTGGTAATTAAGGCTCTAGCTATAGCTACTCTCTGCTTCTCACCACTACTTAGCCTTGCTACCTTAGCATACTTCTTATTTTCTAAACCGATGTAGCTTAATATCTCATCTATTTTAACATCTCTTTCATCCCTAGGTACGCCAGCAAGAAGTAGTGGTAACTCCACATTCTCCTTAACACTTAGTACATCGATTAATCCGTAATCTTGTGGTATGTAGCTAACGACGGTATTCCTTATAAGTGAAAGACCTAGATCATCAAGCATGTTTAGATTAAAACCATCGACAATTACCTCCCCTCTATCAGGACGTTCTAACCCTGCTATTAGTTTAAGGAGTGTTGTCTTACCTGAACCACTAGGTCCATGAATACCTACAATCTCTCCACGTCTAAAGACCGCATTAACATTCCTTAACACAGTAATTACACCGCCTCCTTCTACTCGATAACTCTTCCATACATCCCTTAGTACTACTACGAAGTCTATCCCCATAAGTAACACCTAAATCATTCTCTCAATCTCCCTCCTAACACCCCTTAGAAACAGATTTAATGTTAAGTTGTAAGTAACCATAACTATCAGTAAAGCATATACTACGGATGAAATGCTTACTGCAATATACGGTAATGAGTAAGGTATCGAGTACATTAACGATATAATGATTAATGAAATCCTTAAATAACGTCTAGGAGCGCCTATAAGGATTAACGTATGAAACATCTGCTTTATCGTGGTGTAACCTATAGTAATAGTTGACGAAGTAATCGGTATGAGTGAAGCGAGTATGAAGGTTAACCTAACCTTACCGTATGAGAGAATTATTAGGAATGTCAGTAAGGTGGTAAAGAGTGATAACAGGTAGGTAACCCTACACCTAATTAAGCACTTAAGTTCAATACATATTATACTAGTTAAGCTAATATACATGACTTAATAGCACCTACTATCTTAGATATAGCTAAGGCTATCATTGTATTAAGCATTGACTCCGATATTTCCTCAATACCCCACGGATAAGTACTTATGTAAACCTTAACTACATCGTCATGCGTTGAGAGTATGATGTTTAAGTCCATGCCAGAACCCCAAGACTCTCTGAAGTTTAGTCTAGAATGAATTATTACTTCGTTTCTGTACCGCTTACTTTCTATCTCTTCAACATCGAAGAACTCATTTGTTACTAAGGAGTTCTTCACCACATTCTCTACATAGTCTACGTTTACCGATTTAACTACATAGGTGTAATGCCTCCTAACTGGAATGTAGGACTCGCTACGAACTAATTCCTTAACTTTAACTACTTTAGTGATGTACGCTAGAGATGAAAGACTAACTATTGTGAATGTTATCAATGAATTAAATGTAGATGTTGGTCCATAACCTAAGTATATAAGTGAGAGTGTAATAATACCTAAGATCATTATGAAGATAAATATGAATATGTATGCAATAATCCTCCCTCCCCATGGTGGTAGTCCTATAATCATTAACTTCCTATACAGGTCGAGGAGTTCAGGTATTAAAGAGCTAAGTATAGCTATTATAACCATAGCCGAGATTGTTGATGTTAGTAATGCTATGATGAAGGAGTTTATCGACGGTATTAATGTACGACTGTAAGCGTACGTGGCATTACCTAATGCTAGGTATGCTCTCTCAATGAACTCATGCTTATTAACGGCGTTAGCTATATTGTCTAATAGTTTATTAGTAACCTCATACGAGGTGTTTCCTTTTAAGGAAATCACCACTTCAGTAGCGTACGTAGTATTTAACCTTAGTATCTTAATAGCCCTACTTAACGATGTTATGTACACTGAGTTTAATGGTGGGAATATTGGCTTAGGACCTATATATCCCTGAGTAGGGATTAAGTATTCATCGTCAACTATCCTCAATTTTAATATGTCATTTATACTTAAGTTAAGGATTTCCTTGAAAATCTTTGAATCAACACCAACGACTACGTAGATGTCCCTATTATCTATAGTGATGGGCTCATCAAGCATTACCCTTAAAAATAGGTTAAGATCTAGAATATCTAGTCTTGAGGAGTGAAGGTATTTTTTAATGCTACTATATAAGTCATTAATTAAAGAAGTACTAACTGGCTCATTAAATTTAAAAATGATAGCAGGGATAGTTTCGCTTACTAAAGTATCCTTATAGGTCTTAACCTCATACCATACATGCGATGGTGTTGTAGCCTCAGCTGATATTATCATAAAGAGTATGACACCTAAGACTATAAGTAGTACTGATGGCCTAGAAGTGATTATCTTAACGACTTTTAGAATAAAGTATAACTTGCTTAGAATCTCAATCCTGACATTTTCACCTCTATACCTCAATAACTCCTTATTAATCTTCTTACCCAGATATTTTGAACTAATTATGTAGAGAATTGCTAGTGTCAAGGATATGTAAAGTATTAGTAGTAGCTGAATGAACATTATGTAACACCTAATAATGTCGTTATTGTGGTAATTCCGACACCTATACCTGAGCCGGCTAGCATTAGGGATGAATACATGAGCAAAGCTTCATAAGCATCAACACCTAACCTATAGAATAGGTATTTTATGAGTGATGCTATAAGAAATACTATACCCACATCAGGAGTTAACGTTATACCTAGTAGAAATGAGTATATGGATATACCCACTAATACGACGTATGTGAGTATGGCTATTAAGCTAAGAGTCATTAAGGCCCCTATGATTATTGATGTCGTATTGAATGAGGTGATGTCTCTAAGGTAGATGCTCTTCATCCACATAACGATAGGTATCCATCTAAGCAGGTTTAGCTTAGGTGAGTTAAGGCCGTAGGCAAGTAGTAAGTAGTGTCCGTAGATAAATGTTATTGGAGCACCTATGAGAAGTGAAAGAATCAATAAATTCACAGTCACATTAGGTTCTAAGCCTAACCTCTTAGCACCCTTAATTATATTCATGGAACTCCCCGCCATGAATTGGGGCATAGGCACACCAGTATAGGGGTCTAAGAGTGCATAGGTTAAAGCACCCCTAGCACCGGACATAAAGAGCGTGAACGTCGCTAATGGTAATGTAGCTTGTGATGCAGTACCTGTTTCACCGACAACCCTTAAAGTAAGGAGTATTAATAATAAGTGAATACTTAGATAGAAAGGCATGATTAGCATAAATGTTAAGGGGGGTTCTATTAAGGTGAAGATTAATATAAAGGATGAAGTTATTAACGCAAGGGCTAGAATTAGCCTCTTAAGTAAGTGGGTATTCCTAATAAGGAGTTTAAACGTTAATATAAAAGCTGATCTAGAGGTGAGGAAGTAATATATGATCGCTATAGTTATGAAACCTACCATAATCGATGCAGTATAAGGTGATGCTTCAAGAGCTATATCTGAAGATTTCATGAACGGTAATATGCTCATTAAACCTAAGCTCACTAATGTAGGTGTTATTATTAAGTACATTATTAAATTACCTAGTCCTATACCTAAGGACGTATTTAAGGGAATTAGTAATGCTAGAAAGAATATGAAGATATCTAGCGTTAATGCTAGTGAAGACCCTGGTAATATCTTTTGAAGTATGGGGGTTAAGTCGAATATTGATGTACCGTAGGTGAATGCTATTAAGTGGAGAGTAATACCCACTACGATTGGTAAGATTATGTTTAACTTCCTAAAAGCCCTACTTACCTGTATTAGCATGGAGTAAGCTAGTCCTATGGGGTAAGCTAATCTCTCCTTCTCTATAAAGTGTCTATGGAATATGTAGGCTATAACGACTCCTACAGCTGAGACTAGAACTGCATACATGTAGAAGATTAGCGCATATACATTAACATCTAAACTACTCATGTATAGCCACTCAGGTAGACCTATAAGTTTAGGATCAGCTATTCTACTAAGCATTGTGTAGGTTATGTACATGCCTGAAGTTATTGTTGTAGTTAATGAAATTCCTGAGGCTATTATAACGCTAATTAGGTGTTCAACAATAAATGGCTTCCTCCTAAGGATTTTTGAAAGTAATGGATATGTTAGTATCACTGAGACTATGGGTGATAGCTCAGCTGTTGTGTAGCCAGTAACTGCATATCCATAAGTATCTATAAAGCCTAGTAGAAATCCCACTACGAGACCTACCAGTATGGTGTACACGAGATTTACCTTAGCACTTGCTACATTCATTTTCCTAGATCACCGCAATATTCCTTAACTATGGTTGATACTCTCATTAGTACAAAGTTTAGGGCATTATTAATGATTTCATTACCTAACCTTCTTATAAGTAATGAAAGATCACTTATTTTCTCATACATGGACTTTAGTGAGCTACAGTCGATAAGTCCGCTTAGGGCCTCTATCTTAGAGGCGTATATCAGTATATCCACTAAGGCGGAATTAGCTCTACTGTAACCAAGCCTACTACCCTTACCTTCATAAACATCCAATACATTAAGGTAGAATGATGCCCTGTTACCTTCATCTACTATTCTATCCACCTTACCTTCTACATATAAATCTATGAAATCATCTATTACTGGCACTCTTAATTTTCTGGCAGGTCTAAACTTAAGCTCATGTTTAAAATATAATGCTTTAAAGAATACTATTGAGTCATTAGTAATATTTACAGAAGCTTCAACATTGCGTAAGATATTACGGTAAGTTCTTGACGTCTTATAGGGTCTTACGACTAAGTAATTATCTTCCAGATCTATACCCATAGGTGCCGGATTAGGCTTGCCATGATCATCAAGTGTGACGACTATTGCCTCAGCATGACCATACCTAAGATATTCACGGAGCTTCATCATAAATTCCGTGTACTAATTCGAACTATAAGAATAAGTTCTACTACTCATGTAAACGAAGCATAATTTAGTAGTAGCTAATCAAGTTTTGGTATGAATCTAAGGAGCATCTATGTTTGGAGCGTAATTTATGACATGATAAGATCAGATTTAGGCTTTAGCTTAGAGGATGATATCCGAGCTTCACTAACTGCTACGAAATTATGTAATATTGAGGCAACCTTACGTACTGAGGCCTACATCGGTAAGTTAATCAAGGATAAGAAGGTATTAGTAGTAGGTGCTGCAGATTCCTGTACTAGATGCTGTGAAATATCTAAGTTGTATGATGTGATTATTGCATCAGATGGTGCCTTAAGATGCTGCCTTGAAGTAGGTGTAAAACCCCACATAGTTGTTACCGATCTAGATGGTATAGAGCCTAAAGATTTACTACTAAGTGATGTGGTGTTTGTAGTTCATGCTCATGGAGATAATATTTATAGGTTAATCCAGTATTTAAGCTACGCTAAAGGTGCTAAGAACATCATAATTACGACGCAAGTTCCTTTACTGATGAATTCATGCTTAAGAGTTTACGGGGGTTTCACCGACGGTGATAGGGCAGCATACCTTGCTTACTTCTTTAATGCGTCAACTATAGGGTTTGTAGGCTTTGATTTTGAGGGACTTGTGGGAAGATATTCTAAACCCTGGCTTAAAAAGCCAATACATCCCTCAATTACTAAATTAAAGAAATTTATTTGGGCTAAGAGACTACTTAAACTACTTGAGTATGTTGCAGGTGGTGAAGTAAGTATTGAACACTATTGAAGTAAGTGTTAAAGCGGGCTATAGAATACACATGGGCTTTTATAGATTTAGTGATTACCCACTAATATATGGTGCTTTAGGTGCTGCGATAGAAAATCCTAGGTTAACTGTTAATGTTAGGGAATGTAATTCCTTAGCCATAACATGTGAAACAGACTACACTAAAAGCTTAGTTAAGGATGTCATCAATTACTTAGGACTTAGTAATGTATGCGTGGAAGTTACCGGATATGTAAAACACCATGTAGGATTAGGCTCAACGACCAGGATAGTTTTAGCTACATTAGTAGGTTTAAGTACGTTAAAGAGGTTTGAGATAGATGCTGTTGAAGCTGCCTATAAGTTAGGTAGGGGTAAGGTTTCATCAGTAGGCATCTATACGTTCATGTACGGTAACCTCGTAATAGATAGTGGTCTAAAGCTTGAAAGTAATGAGGTACGTCACGCCAAACCCTTAACAATAATACCGATCCCTAAGGACTGGTATGTAGTTATAGCAGTTCCTGAAGATATTAAAGGTCCTAGCGAGGATGAGGAGAGAAAGATAATGAGTAATGTTAAAGAGTTCATGGACCAAAATCTTCTCTACAGGTACATATTAAGATTAATGTCAGCTGCTATCCATAGAGATTTTAAGTTATTTACCGATTCATTACATAACATACAATTACTAACAGGGAAGTATTTTAGTGAGTATCAGGGAGGCATATTCTGTTGCGATATTAGTCAGGAACTAGCTGACATAATGATGAGGTTAGGATTAAGAGGTATTGGGCAGAGTAGTTGGGGGCCCACAATATATGGTTTTACAAATTCATACCTTAAAGCCATAGAGGCTAGAAATACCCTTCTTAACTACTTCCAGAAGATTGGTGTAAGAGGTAAGGTATGGGTTACAAACATACCTAATACAGGGCATCGAATTGATATAATCATAAGATAAATAATAGATTAAGTATGTAGTATAAAGCTATGGAAATTAAGGCTGTAAAAATCATTATAATGGTGTAACTCTTAATCACTTCAAGTTCTGTGAGTCCTTGTTTAATGGTTAATAATTGAACCAATGTTATTGGTGCTTTACTACTCCTATTAGCCCTCATAATACCTTTCTCATCGGTAATTACGGGTCTAATTATTGACTCCTTACTCTTCAAACCCTTTATCGAGACAAGTATGCTGAATCCGTTAAGCACTAAGGGTGTTAATGCCATTAAAGCGGCAAATTCCCTTCTTGACATTACTATTAGTGATGCCATGAGAGCACCAATCATGTGTGATCCACAATTGCCGTTAAATATCCTTGCTGGGTACATGTTGAAGGGAGCATAAGCGATTAATGATGCTAAGGAGAGTGTAAGGAAGAGATAAAAACCAGTTAATGGTTTAGGCCCCATCATTAACGTGGTCGCACCCACTACTGCGATCAAGGAGAAGGATATTATGAATATAGTTCCATTATGTGTATCAGCCATGTTAAAGGCATTAGATAAGACCGTGTATAGCACTAGTATCAATAGAGGGTAGATTATAGTTAATCTAAGAGTACCTATCAATGGTACGTAAGGTCTCGGATTATAAGCGTGAAGAAGAACTATAGGAAGTCCAGGCAACATAAAGAGCAATATCTTAAGTATAGGGCTTATACCCCTTAAATCATCAATTAATCCAAGGATACCAGAAATTATTACTGATGCAATGTAAGGAATTAAGATCGTAGGGTATTGAGTAAACCTAAGAGCTTTTAGCAACACTAATATTGATGCCATTAGAGCATAATTAATTAATAGCGCTATACCACCAATCTTAGGTATTAACGGTTTATTGGGTTTATGAACATCAACTGAAAGAATGCCGTACTTCCTCTCAATAACCATGATAAAGTAAGTGCTAATTAACGTAGTTGCAAAAGAAATTACCGCTAATATGGCGTAATCAGCTATCACAGCACCTATCCCATTAGTTTAAGCGACCTAAATTATAAAGCATTAAGGAAATCTTAAGAGCTAATGATGCACGTTATGTACTTAACCATGAACACTTTATAACCTAAACCTAGCTAAGGGAGGTAAGGTGTGCTCCTTAATCCAGAGAAGAGGTGTTAGTGAGCTTTTTGTAGACCTAGTGATGCTTATCATCGTTATGGGTCTTACAGCGGGAATTTCACTATACACATTCAACATTGTAAATAGTTACAGAGGAATGAGCGAGACCCTCCATTACATAAGTAATCTTAGAGCATATGCCCTCATGCTTAATGTCTCGAGAACTAACTTCTTAGTAATAGCTAATTATGGTGACTCGCTACTGAACTGTAGTGTTTACCTAGGTTATGAAAAAGGAGGATTAGTTAACGTTTTAGTTAATCCTAAAGATACGTGTGTAATCCCTCTTGGTTACATTAATCAAGCTAGTAATGCTATGGTACTCTGTAATGGTAGTATGTTAAAACTTTTAAGTAGAGGGTGAGTTCATGAAGGCTTCAGCGTCGACCATGGCTGCATTAATAATGTCTTTATTGATAATGTCTAGCTTAATGGTTGCCTACATAGCCGTTCATAGGGAGAGCTTAGGTAAACTAAGGAATCTTAGTGAGGAGGCTAGAATGAAAATTTATGAGAGTAGTAAAAACGTCAAGCTTAACGTCTTTAATAATTACCTATGGGTAGTAACGGAGCAACCACCTATTGACGTCTTATCGGTTATCGCATTATTTCCTAATGGTACGTACATGACTATTGAGGGGTATAGGAAGGGTTTCTCAAAGGTACCTATAACTAGTCTAGATATAGCTAGAAGGATTACCGATGATGGGGGGATATTAGTTATACTATTGAACGGTAAGTACTTAGTAGTAGATTTTACAGTACTCAATAACTTGCTTAAATCACGTAACGTAAGTACTTCAGAAACGTTCCAGAGGGTATGGAGGGAAAGGCTTAAACCTTACTTAGTACTTGGCTCAATCTATGATAAGAACTCCTTCCTAAATAACCCAATACCGGGGGATGATCAGCCTTATGCTAACTATAGACCCATACTACTCAACTTCTTAAGCAATAATACGGATATTGATTCATCATCCTTTACGGTGAATTACCTAGGTAATGGCTACATTAAGGTTAATGTTCATGGGGATATGGATGCCTCCATGCAAGTTTACGTCCCCATACTACTCTACAGGGATTTAAGTAAGCCTAGGAAGCTGATTTTTCATGTAATCTTAAGTCCTACGTACTGTATATTTCAGTCGTACTATGTATATATGAGCATAGTCCCTGAAATATATGTCGTTCCAGTAATAGATTACTTAAGGAGCCCCTTACCAACAGAAGTTAGTGAGTTAATGTTTGGTGATCAATTACTATCATCAACTGCGAAAACCCTTTACGTAAATAAAATGAATAATGTCATTCTATCAGCTAAAGCCTATCTAACATCAGTTTCCAAGTGTTATATGACTGAAGATGAAACAACGTTAATCTTAACTTTAAACCCTGATGAAATATTTAGTAATCTCCCCAATGAATTAAATTCTGTGATAGCCTTAGTAGGTTTTCAAGCAGCCATTTGGAGGTCGACAAGAGCAATAGTTAACTACTCAATAATTAAAGTAGGTATATTTAACGCCGATGATACAGTCTTAACTATGAATAACGAATCTTACTTAAATAAACCATTACTACTTGTATCCTCAATACCAGGCCTAACCCTTGAGGTCTTAGCAGATAATGGATCGGTACTTAAGGTCTATAAGCCGGGTAATGTACTAAGGTCTTCGTATAAATCAATATTTTGGCTACGATTAGATAGTCCAGGGACCTACAAACTTAGTGTGGTTAAGGTATCAAATGATGTAGATACTAAAGATATACCAACGCCCGAGAGTAGCTTATCTGGGATAATCAAAGTAAATTATTCGTATAATGCAAGAACAATAGCGCTCTTCAATATGTCTAGAAGTGGCTTTGAAATTAATGAGAATATAACCTACATTAATTACTATATATTCTACCATAGATACTCAGCACATCTAGGCATATATTATGGTGCATCAACGAGATCTAAAGTTACTTATGTTAACGTACCTCAAAATGCGATCTATAGTATAAACATAACTAATTGGCGATGCCCTTCAACATACATCTCTTGGAGACCCATACTAAGTTCCGTAAGGACGTACGCATACTTTGAATGGTATAACTCCTGCTATAGAGAGGTATTAGTCACCACGTCCTATGATGTGGACTACAACGCATTTAGTGTTAATGCGTATCTAAATACGGGCGAGGATTACATAACATTTGACGTACTAATGCTAGTTAATGAGACTAAGGTTTTAATACCTCAAGAAGAAGGAATTCTCAAGATATATAAGGATGAATTAGGTAATGCGGTCATGCTCTTAATCGATGTTAAAAGCTTGTTAAGACCATTAGTAAGGTAGTATTACCTTCTTTTTCTCCCACTTCTCCTACGCTCAAATTCCTTCAACTTAAGTTTAAGGGTTTCTTCAGGTAGTTCTATAGTGATTAAGGTGTCGGTATCATTAACATTTAAACCTGATGTTTTTGCTATCTTGGCTATTAGTTTATTAAGGTAGTATTCAATAGTTCCAGGCATTGCTATGAGTACTACCTTGTTAGACTCCGTAATAACGCTACCTTGTGATTGTGTTGTTAATAGCTCTATTACGTCAGCTATGTTTATTTTAAGCTCCTTAAGTACTATTCCTAACTTACTACCTATTCTCTCTATATGATCACTCCTTAAATTACCTATTAAGTCCTTAGGTATGTATATGAAGCCTAGACTGTTTAATATGTATTCAAACTTCTTCTCCCTTAAGGCTTTTGGAGCGAAATACCCCCTTTCCTCTAGGTCTATAACCTCACCGAACAAATTCCTTAAGTAGTTACTCAACGTTGTTCCTCTCTTAACGGCTATCTCCTTTAGCTTATTAATGATCTCCTCATCTAGTGCTAAGGTCTTTCTTTGTAGAACCATTATACCACCTCAATAATTGCCTTAATCACACCTACTTCACTACCTAACTCCTTAATCTTAATGCCCATGGACTCGCATAGCTCTCTTACAACAACCTCTAAGATTTTAGTTAACCTCTCTGAGTACTTAGGTGATGAAATAACTACCCTAAACACCTTACTACCTTCACCAGTTATACTTACATTAGTATCTGGAAACCAAATACTTAGTACTAGTTTTAACGCCTCAACGGTCGTCCCCCTCTTAACCCTTACTAGCATACCATACCATGAGGCTGATCTTCTCATGGTGTTAAGTAGTTCATCGTAGAGTTCCTCGCTCATGGAGTCAATAAGTCGATATACGACATCTGAAGGTAGTAGAGCACCACCCATTCTTCTTAGATCATCCATTAAATCACTTAATGCTAATACCTCAGTTATGTTCGACCTATACTGCATCGACTTTAAAACCTCATTTAACACCCTCTCAATAAACTCTCTCAGAGGCATACCCTCGCGTTCAGCAATCTTAATGGCTAAAGCAATGACAGACTCAGATATGGGTATGAATCTTCGAGCACTCACCTAGACACCAAATTCTAGAGTATACAGAGTATATAAGGTTGAGTCTGGTACGATACTAGAGGTCATCCTTAATAGCTCTATGAACACTCCTGTATACAGGTGTGCTCTCAACCCTTAAGTATCTATCCCCAAGAGTTAGTATTTGAGGGTGATTAAATGAAACACATACTAAGGTACGCAACACTAGGTCTAATAATACTCCTAGCCCTATCAGTAATAACAGCCCTACCAACAGCAGCCCTAGGCACATCAAAAATAGCACACGCAATAGTAGTTAAGGAGGTAAAGACATCAAGAGACGCATGGGGCACCATATATTTGAGTCAAAGGTTCTATGTGGACATCGTACTTGACTTAACATCAGATATTCCAGGCACTATACTAAATTACACGCTAATATACAAGGATACATATTACCTAATTAAGGCACGAAGGGTAGGTACAACATATACCTATAGGACATGGTTTGAGGTTCTAAGTAATGGAACGTTAAAGGCGTACTTAGCTGATAGTGAAGGTAAATTAGATAAGAATAGTCCTGTTGATATTTATCCACCAATAACTCTTGAGGAGGGAGATACTCTAACATTTGTAGCTTACGGTAAGCAGGCAAGTGTTACATTCAGTCATCAGGCACCGTCAGTAAGCGCTTTAATAAGCGAGGTACTTGAGGCTGCTAGAACAATAGACGTTACTGGCTGGAAGCTAAACGCTCCTGACCTAAACTATGACCCATTCACTAACGATACATACACTAACTTAGAGGTTAAAGCGTACATTGAAGGAAAGCCTACGGTAGTTACCGAATATATTAATGCAACAGAGATTGATAGTCTTAACTCCGGCAAGTTTAAGCTCTTAGGAACAATAAACATCAGCACGTTAGACATGGAGGCAGGCGACGTACTAGTACTAAACTTTACCATCCCGAAGTACGTTAATGCAACAGAATATGACTACTACGCAGTAACTCTAAATGTTGTTAAAGTACCAACGGTAAATATAATTCCTGACAGAGTTGAAGTACCGTTAAGCCCAAGTATAGAGGGTGTGGTGTTATACGTTAATGTAACAGATTACTCAAGACAAGCTGATACAGGCGACCTCTACCTAAGGCTTTATACTAGGGAAGGAGAGATCAAGAATATCACGGACTTCTTTGTGGGATTAACACTTGAACCTGAAGGATATAAGCTAGTACTAAATAGGATCGAAGATTCTATATTCGGAGGCTACGTCGTACTTAATACCTCACTAATAACTATAGGACCCTATGAGTCACCTGCCTTTATAGG
>CAZUAD010000015.1:19801-20402 GCA_964618155.1 uncultured Desulfurococcaceae archaeon | reverse complement strand
AAATTAACCCCATGTTTAACTTTAGGGTTAGTATAAAAGTTTTTTCTTAACATTTTCGTGTGAAAGTTAGTGTTGAACTAAAGAATGTTAATAGCTATTATTAATACCTGACTTAAAAACTAAAGACTGGCTGATTTCATTCTTTATTCAAGTACTTTAAATGCTTATACAGACTCTCTACGAACACTAACCTTCTTACCGTTTCTTACTGATTCCCAGCAGGCTTCGGCAATCTCTATTACCCTTAATCCATCCTCTAACGTGACCAACGGCTCTTTATCCTTGATTATGGATTCCGTGAAACTTCTTAATTCCTCAACATAAGCATCATAAAATCTCTTCTCAAACCATGGTGCGCCATGGTATATTAAGCCCTCCTTAACTCCTAATGAATACATGTTATCAACGTTACTTCCTACGTACACTATACCCTCAGTACCGTATATTTCAGTTCTAAGTTCGTATCCGTAAGGGAATTTCCTAGTTCCGTGAATTATTCCTTGAACATTGTTATCGAAGCTGAAGACTATACTTACAACATCCAAATCACCCTTTCTCTTTATCTCTTCATGAACATAATTACCTCCTAACACAAATACTT
>CAZUAD010000015.1:13954-19791 GCA_964618155.1 uncultured Desulfurococcaceae archaeon | reverse complement strand
CTTCCTTAACCTCAGAGCCTATTAACCACCTAGCCATGTCAAAGTCGTGTGATAGCATGTCAAGAAATATACCTCCGGAAAGCTTAGGATCAGCAGCCCATCCTGGTGGTGCACCGGGGTCTCTTGCTATACTTATGAATGCTATAGGTTTACCTATCCTTCCCTCCTCTATATCCTTCTTTGCTTTTCTGTAAGCATAATCAAATCTTCTATTATAACCAACCTGCAGCTTTATACCGTACCTTTTGACGGCTCTAGCAACATCCTTAGCCTCCTGAACAGTAACTGTGAGTGGTTTTTCAACGAAAACGTGCTTACCGTACTCAGCAGCCTTAATTATCATGTCCTTATGTAGAAATGTAGGTGTGCTAATGACTACTGCATCAACTTTAGGATCCTTTAACATCTCCTCAAAGTCTGTGTACCTTTTAACGGATAATGACTTACCAACAGATTCGGCAAGTTCTTTAATAACATCGCAAACAGCAATTAATTCAGCATTTTCAATCTTTACCTTTAGTATCTCTGCATGAAGTCTTCCAATACGGCCTAAACCTACGACACCAAACCCTACCTTAACCGTATATCCCACCAAGTATAATATACTGAGTAAGAGAAAAAGGGAAGTATATACTTATAGAGTATAAGTAAATCAAACAACACTAAGTAACATCCTATATCTTACGTAATTACCTCTAAATCCGAGCTTATCTATAATCCTTAATGTTAAGTCTATTGCCTCTCTTTCATAGGTCTCTCTCAACTCCTTATCTTCTGAATATAGTTCTATGAGCTTCTCCCTGAGATACCTACTACTACCTTTAACTAAGGCTTGAAATAGGAAGAAGTAATGCCTAAATACGTTCATTCTAGGATCATGAACTTTACTCGGATCTTTACTAATAGCCATATCATAATCCCTTATCATATCTTCTAAGTGGGGTGAGTAAAGACCTGATTTCTCCTTAATGTACCTTCGGAGGGTCTCGAGCACTGCTTCATATATTTCATCGTACAATTCTCTTACTTTAGATTTCCGGGGGAATTTGCTCATAACCTCTAGCAGTAGCTGTATGTAAACTCCTGACACTTTATATTTAACCATTCCATTAACATAGCTCCTTATAGTCTCCCATACACCGAGCCCCTTATCACTATACGGATGTGAGCCACTACCTGAGTGTATCGAGATTAACGCACCAAATGACTTAGCTATTGAATTTAAGACGTCTACCCTAACTCCTAATTCCTTCAAATCACCATCGTAATCCTCCCTCTTCTTGAAGCCTATGTTAGGTGCTACAAAGTCAACACGTAAACCCCTATCAGCTAATTCATTAAGGTAGAAGAAGAGTTCTTTAGGTTTAGTAAGTTGAGGAACCTCATCTAACGCTATCTCAACACCAAATTCTCTTTCATTATACTTCTTAACAATCTCGTAAAGCCTTATCAAGTACTCAATACTCTTCATAAACTTTAATGAATACCTAGCTACGTCAATGTCATTAAACTTAATCTCATATACGCTACCGTTAGTTAAGAAGAACCTAAATCTCTTACCTAAGTACTTCTTCTTTAATTCTCTCCTCACATCGCTCTCTATCTGACCCTCATAGCGTGCAATTAACTCCTTATCATCTAGCTTATCAACGCTTAAGTCAATTAACTCACACGTATCTAAGGTAACGAAGTCAACACCATCTACATCCCTTACCTCCTTAAACTCTCTCTCTATGTAGTTCAATGAGCTCCTTATCTCTTCCTCAGTTAAACCATATTCAAACTCGCCACTTGTTATCCTCTTTATGGCTTTCTCAGGTGATGACATTAATGATACGTGATCAGCTTCAACCTCGACTAAAACTCCAAGTTCATTAGCATATCTCTCTGATTTACTTATGTACTCACTTATTGACGTACCTGAATGACCTAGTAGTATGTGCTTCGCTGTTGATATAACATCCGATGGAGCGGTCTCCCTATGATATGAAAGCATTAGAGTACCTGCAACATCCCTCATTTTGAAAGCCTTCAACACGGGCGGTATGACTATATCAGGTATTCTAACTCCAATTGCAGGATGTGGGATAGGACCTAAGTACTTCCTTGGCATGTTAGTACACCTAAAAATTAATTAGTATTTAGAGTTATTATGATCTAAGACTTTAGTTATAGACCTTCTAAGAATATTTGGAAAGCTCTTAGTAGAACGGCCTTAGCTGCACTAACGACCTCTAATGGATTCTGCCCTTCTTCAGGCTTAACCTCGAAGCTAACTGCACCTCTATACTTAATGTCGTGCAATACTGAGAGTAGTTTAGCTACGTCATATTCATTATTTATCGCACCTGGTCTATAGAAGCCTGGGTGCCAGTCGTAGAGTTTATCATTAACCTTTTTAGCACATCCTATGTGTATGTGGCCTATTAAGTCAGCATAGCTTTTCAGGTCTTCAGGTTTTTCATTAAGCAGTGGTCCATGGCTTAAATCCCACATTAAGTAAACATTCTTAAAAGATTCTCTAACCTTCTCAATGACTTTAGCTGAGAAGTCTATAGGTCCTAGTAATCTCTTCTTATCCCATTGGTAGTCGAAGGTTTCAACATAAACAGGTAAGTCGTACTTAGAAGCTCTCTCAGCCAGTGAACTTAATGTCTTAACAAATGATTCCACGGATTTAGGCTTTAAGTTTTCTTCAACGTTCGGCCCAGAGCACAGGGCTATAGCCTTCATACCTCTAGAACCAGCTACATCAACACCGTGTAAGAGAACTTCTTCGGCCTTCCTCCTTTCTGCTTCATCTATAGCACTAGGATTATACTTCCTGACAAGCACCTCAGGTTGAAGTCCTAATGCTATATCAACATCTCTACCACTCTCCTTATAATACTTCATAAACTTACTCCATTCATCATCACCAACTAAGCTAACTTCAAGTAAGTCAAAGTAGGGATCGTTTAGTAGGATCCTGGCCTTATCAGCAAATCCCTCATCACTTTTTAGGAGCTCTGGGAACACCATGAAGACGACAATTCCTATCTTATAGGGGAACTTACTCACGAATTCATAACCCTTCTTAAGTATTCCTGCATAGAGCATATGCTGCACCAGTTTTACGACGAGGAGGAAAATATATTCTTTAGTGTTTTACGTAATATTTTACGTGATTAAAAACTTCCGATGTAAAGCTTAAGCTTACATAAGTTTCAGACTTAAGCTATATAATTAACGGTTTTAATGTTCTAATACTTATTTCCAGTAGCTCTTTGAGGCTCGGCTCAACTCTTGCCTCTACACTTAAGTAGCCTTTATAGCCTATCCTCACTAGCCTATATATTATCCGTTCCCAGTCAAGCATTCCCATTCCCGGAGCAAGTCTATTACTATCAGCTACGTGAACATGCCCTAAGAGAGTCCCAACCCTATTTATTGAATCGTAAACATTCCTTTCCTCAAGTAATGTATGGAAGGTATCAAGAAGAATCTTTACACTCTTAAACTCTCTTGCTATACCTATAGCTAAGTCAAGCTTATTAATTAATCTTGTCTCATACCTATTGAGCGGTTCTAGAAGTAGAGTCACATTATGCTTTACAGCGTAATCATCAAGAATCTTAAGGGAGTTCTTAAACCTCCTTAATGCTTCATCACAAGGATTATCTTTAGAACCACAAGTACCTCTAGCCAATCCAATTACAACCTTAAAGGATTCTAAATCAACCGATAACTCTATGTACTTCTTGAAGAAGCTCAAAGCCTTCTCTCTTAACTCTTTAGAAGGACTTGAGAGACTATAACCATATGTAAGGTATGATAATCCCGTAGAAAGTGCTGAAACTCTTAAGTTATAGTCAAAAGTGTGTCTTTTGAGCCTACTAACCTCTACGTTAAAGGGGTTTGGTATGTTGTACTCTATCCCATCATATCCTAAATCATTAAGTAGCTTGAGAACACCAGTCAGCTCACCTTTAATTACGACATCAAATTCTGTTTCAGGTGATAAAGCATAGACAGCTGATAATTTTAGATACCTCATCTTGACTCGCCATTATTTAATTTTAAAGCTTAAAAAATGATTATGTCGTTTAAACTCCCTTAGGTTCAACCCATTCCTTAGGCTTATTATAAAAGAGGTCTTCAAAGTTTATCCACGTTCTTGGTACCTTACCTGGTGGATAAGTCTTAATTAACCAATTAACGAATTCTACTACCCTCTCGATGACCTTCTTAACGATTACCTCACCCTTCTTTGGATCAGCTCTCTTAGGCCATCCCACAAATCCTTTACTGTAGTAGTAAAACTCAGGTAAGTGACTTACATCGTACCAGTTGAACGGCTTATCAGGAAATACGTTACCAGCGGCATTCACCCATCTTCCAGGGATAGCTCTTATAACACCCCATTCACCCTCCTTAAGCAACGTCTCTCTATCTATAAGATCCGGGGCAACATACCAGGTTACGCTTGTTTCAACTTCGTCAGCATGAACAAATGGAGTCTCTAGCTTAACACCAGGTGCTATTTCCTCACCTGTCCCAGCCTTCCTAAGTACATCTTGAACCCATGACCACCAACTAGTTACCAACACTAATGCGTGAACCTCCTTCTCTATAATTGCTATATCCTTGGCTATCGGTAGTACATATTCTTGACCGTGACTATTCCATACGATTATCTTCTTAAAGCCCGTATTTGATAGCCACTTAATTACATCAGCAACATACTCGATTAGAGTTGTGGCTCTTACTGGTATGGTACCCTTCATACCATAATGGTGGCTTGGATGGCTACCATACATTATTGGTGGTGCTACAGTAGCTCCTGTCTCATAAGCTACTCTCTCAGCGATACTTACCCCAATAATTGTATCCTCACCTACTGGTGCAAAGGGGCCATGAGCTTCGGTTGAACCTACAGGTAAGAATATTATGTCATTCTCCTTAACCCTCTCTTCGATCTCCTTCATAGTCATTTGGTCTAAGTATATCTTCTTACCGAACTTGTTTAGTATAGGCTTACCCCAACGCTCACTTAGAGGCACCATAACGTTTCACCTCTAACATGTAAGAGAATGCCTTTAAATCCCTAATCCCATATTTTAATGGCAGAAAAGGTTTAAAGAGCTATTTAAAGAAGCTATCCATTGCATTTAGAAATTCCAAAATGATCTTTTAGATTATGCGCTTAATTTTTGTTCTCTTTAATACGCTATCTCTCTGTTCTTCAAGAATTTTCTTAACATTAACCTCATTAACGGCTGTTACAGCACCTGCATCTAAGGTTGCTGAAGCACCTACTGCTTGAGAAAAGGTAATTAATCTAAGTACTTCATCTATACTAAGCTCGTTAATATCGCTTACACCTAAACTTGCAAGGTATGAAATAATACCTGCACAAAATGCGTCACCAGCACCTGTTGGATCCTTGGCTCTCACTCTATACGGTGGTTGGTCTATAAGGTAACCTCTATATAGAGCTATAACACCTCTTTCTCCTCTTGTAATAAGCAACAGTTTTGGCCTTAACTCATTAAGTAACGTAATAGCTCTACTAATGCTATCAGTATTAGTAATACTCAAAGCTTCATATTCATTTAAATGGACAACATCAACCTGATTTAAAACCTTAAGTAAGGCATTGATTGAGTTGTGACTTATATAAGCCATATCAAGTAATGCTAGAGAGTTTTCAGCCTTAAGCTTAGCTACTATGGAGGTTACGTTATTATCTACGTCATCAGATACCCCTAAGGCTAAGTATAAGTAATTAGGTTTTAAATCACTTATTACGCCCAAAATGAAACTAGCTTTAAGATAGGGATTTGCCCCTTTATATA
>CAZUAD010000015.1:0-13944 GCA_964618155.1 uncultured Desulfurococcaceae archaeon | reverse complement strand
ATCTTCTATCTTCACCTTTAACAACAAGTATGACATTACGAGCCGTACCTACCTCTTTAACCACTTGGGTATAAACCTTAATACCGTACCTTGATAGTTCATCCTTAATTATCTTAGCGAATACGTCATCACCAGCAGCACCTACTGCGGCTACATTAGTTACACGTCCAAGTTTAACTAGGTCTATTGATACGTTTACTGCATGACCACCAACATGTAAGTTAATAGGCCCTTCAACATAAACTATCTCACCAGGGCGCGCTATCCTAGGTAGGTCGTAAGCTATTATATCAACAGTAAAAGATCCTACATTAACAGCTAAGGTCTTCATGTACTCTGCCCAAGAGGGTATTGCTTAGAGTTAACTTAAGTTAAGTAAACTCCTTAAACTCTTTCAACTCTAATTCTCTCTCCACTCTTAACCTTAGAGAATACTGCAGGATCTCCTAGTACTTTACCTAAAATATTGACAGGGCTTGCAGGCCTTATTTCATTGGGAGTCTTACTAGCTGGTGTTGGACCCCAGAATATACATAACGCACTACCAGGAGGCCAGAATGCAATTGTACCCTTACTTACAACCTCCTTAGCATTCTCCTCTTCGGCTGAGATAGGTGTTGAGAAATAAACCTCATCACCCCATCTATAAGCTGTAGATTCTATCGGTAAGGCCTTAACAACCTTACTAAACGTCTTAGGACTATACTCATCAGTTAATTCAGCATCAACATAGCCTGTGGACTTAGTGTATATTTTGATTCTTACCTTAATCATAAAGATCCCTTAAATTTACTACCTCTGAGTAAATAACGTTACCCCTTATCTAGCATAAGTAATACTCTAATTATTATCACTCAATAAACATTTTTCATTCCTGCGTTAAGTACGGACAGTAAAAAATTAAATGCTCCCCCTAGATTAAATTATTGAAGGTAGTAGGTGAGCATGGATGTTAAGACGTGGTATCAGTCCTCAAGCTTTAGCCGCAATTCTCCTAATCATCGGCCTAGTCATAGGTATTGCTATAGGATACGCGATAAAGCCTGCAGCACCTGCTGCGACAGTAACTAGGACAGTCACTTCAACAGTAACCACGACAGTAACTGCAGCTCCTGGAGCACCGGCTACAGTAACCGTAACTACGACAGCACTTACTACTGTGCTAAAGACCATAACACAAACATTAACAGCTGCCGGAGTTACTGGTGAGATAGTAATTAAGGCATGGGGTTCAGGATCACCTGTTGATGTTACTAGAGTTGATAACATTGAGAGGGCTGCCAACATATTAAATGCCTTCTTCGAGGCTGTAGGTGCTAACATAAGGATTAGAGTTGAGAAGCAGTTCTTCAGAGGAGATTACATGGATAAGCTAACAGCAGCATTCGCAGCTGGTGAGGCTCCAGATATTATAGCTATGAAGAACCTACCAACGCTAGTTGATGGTGGCTACGTAATAGCTCTAGACAAGTACATTGAGAAGTACAAGATGCTTCTAGAGGACGTATACCCAACACTATGGAGGGCTGTAAAGTATAAGGGTCACATATGGGCATTACCACAGGATACTGAGGCAAGACCTCTATACTTCAGGAAGGACGTTCTAAGGAAGCTAGGATGGAGTGAGGAGGAGATTAATGCCTTACCAGAGAAGATACGTAGAGGTGAGGTAACGCTATTAGACCTAATGAAGATTGCTAAGGAGGCTAAGGAGAAGGGTCTTGTGGAATGGGGCTTCTACCACAGACCAAACTGGGGAGGCACGCCATTCCTAATACTCTACTACCAGTACGGCGGTATAGCCCAAGACCCAGAGACTGGTAAGTTAGTTATAGTTAAGTCTGCTGCATTAAAGACGTTGCAACTACTCTACAAGATGGCTAGAGAAGGGCTCTTACCACCTGACATGATAGGTACGTCATGGAGAAGGATTCACAGTGACTTCGTAAACGGTAAGGTACTATTCTGGTTCGGTGGTACGTGGCACTGGGCTGAGTGGCAGAGGGTTGCCTACCATGCTGAGCTAGGTAAGCTACCTGAGGAGTATGAGTGGAAGAACATAGGCTTTGCATTAGTACCGGCTCCAGAGCCTGGCTTAAAGCCCATGACACTATCAAGCCCATACCTATACTACGTAACATCACAGAGTAAACACCCAGAACTAGCCTTCGTCTTAATACTACTAGCAACATCAGCACCTATAGACGCTATTCACGCTGTTGATAGCGGTCACTTACCGGTAAGAATGACAACAGTTGACCAGCCTTACTATAAGAAGTCAAAGTTCCATACGGAGGTTGCCTACATGCTAGAGTACACGAGCTTCGAGCCGCTACATCCAAAGTATAGGGCATGGGCTAACGCATTCATAACAGCAATAACTAAGGTCGAGAAGGGCGAACTAACACCTGAGAAGGCACTAGATGAAATGATTAAGACTATGAAAGCAGAAATAGGTGATCAGTTAATAGTAAAGGAGTAAGAACTCTAATTCAAAATAAATATTAAACTTTTTACCCCTCTTCACACTCTTATCAAGGATGCATTAAGTAAGTACTTGGTGTTAGTATGCCTAAGAAATCTTGGCTAAGGATAGGTCGTAAAGCATTACCCTTTATGTTTCTAACACCACTATTTATCATGGTAGCACTTTCATGGATATCACCACTCTTTCTAACTATATACTTAGGCTTCACTAACTTAAGCATCAAGAATTTCCTTGCCTTCATTAGAGATTTCTTCACACCACAAGTAAAATTAACGTTAGATAATTTTAGGAATATATTCTTAGGTGAGGATCCCTACATTACTGATGTACTTAAGACCACTATACTCTATGTCTCTAGTGTACTTTTGATTAATGTCCTATATTCACTTATATTATCAATCTCTATAGCCTACTTCATAAAGAATGAGGTCATATCAATGATATTAAGGGTAGCGTGGCTTTTACCTAGGATAACGCCCGGGATCATTTATGCTTTACTATGGCTTTGGTTCATAGATCCTAAATATGGTCTGATGAATACATTCCTATCATTACTTGGAGTACCTAAGTCGTTATTACCAAGTAGCTGGCTACTTGATAAACCATACTCGCAATTGCTGATGATCATAGTTAATGGGTACGTAGGTGCTAGCTTCGGGATGATAGTCTATACTGCAGCTATCAAGTCAATACCGCCTGATTTAATTAACGCCGCATTGGTTGATGGAGCCTCTGAATTCCAGGTTGCTAGAAGAATAATCATACCGTTACTAAGGTGGCCTATGCTGTTCGTTACTGCGTGGCAGACCATGAGCCTACTAGCATCTTACGAGTACATACTAATGATCTGGGGTGCTGGTGGAGGAGGTGGCTATGCAGGTATTGCTAGAGCTGCAGGTGTCATGGTATGGTCTCTCTACTCATATTCTAAAGCATTTAGTGAGTACCTCTATGGTTATGCATCAGCAATATCCCTTATACTCGTGGTTATAGGTCTAGCTATGATTGCCATATACTTTAAGATCTTTGGATTTAGAAGGCTCATGGAGCCAAGTAGGATTGAGGTGTAATCATGCCTTCAAGAACGTCCCTAGATATTAGGAAGAGAAAGGTAATAGCACTAATTAGGTCATTACTAAAGTACTTAATAGTGATAATAGTTGCAGTAATCCCGATAATACCTATACTACTCATGTATGGATGGCTTATAGTTCAAAGCTTCAGTAGTAGGGTCGTGTTAGGATTAGTACCATCAGGTCTAACATTACATAATTGGAGGTTCTTGTGGTCCCCAATAACTATGGGGCTTAAGGAGTATCCCAACATATGGCCTGTAGCACTTAATACGCTCTTCATAGCCCTAGGTGAAGCAGCATTAGTAGTATTAGTAAGTACGATGTCGGGATACGCGCTATCTAGAATGGAGTTTAAGGGTAGAATAGCACTTATGCAATTCATTATAGCTTTACATGCATTCCCAAGCGTAATACTACTTATTGCATTATTCGTGGTACTAAACAAGTTAGGACTATATGGTAAAGGCTACTTAACTCTCGCTGGTATTATGCTGATTAAGGCAGGTCTAGATATACCTATGGCGTCATGGATAATTAAAGGCTTCTTCGACGCCATACCTTGGGACGTAGAATGGGCTGCCTTAGTTGACGGATGTACTAGATGGAGAGCTTGGAGAAGCGTGATATTGCCCTTAATACTTCCAGGAATTGGTGCTATCTCAATATTCTCATTCCTTTCCGGATGGTCAGAATTCCTACTAGTGTTCACGTACGTCAAAAATGAGGCATACTACACATTACCAGTACTTATATATCACTTAATAGGTGAGTTCAGGTTCATCGATTGGGGGATGCTGGCAGCTTTAGGATTATTCTTTGCCATACCGACCTTAATATTCTTCAGTACAAGCCAGAAGTTATTATTAAGAATATACGTTGGAGGTATAAAGAGGTGATTTTAAGGGAAAGTATTTATCTTAGAAAGAGAAGATATATTAAGGGTCCAAGAAGATAGGGGGTCACCCCATGGTTAAAGTAACATTAGATCACGTAAGTAAATTCTTCGGTAGGGTTAAGGCAGTCATCGATTTAAATCTTGAAATTAAGGATGGAGAATTTGTAGCCTTACTAGGACCTTCTGGATGCGGTAAGACAACGACACTACTTATGATAGCGGGCATATATAAACCAACTAAGGGAAGAATACTTTTCGATGATGAGGACGTAACAGATCTACCACCTAAGGACAGGAACATAGGTATGGTATTTCAAAGCTATGCCCTTTACCCGCACATGACCGTATATGATAACATAGCGTTCCCGTTGAGGTTAAAGAAGGTACCTAAGAATGAAATTGATAGAAAGGTAAAGAGTGTGGCTAAGCTATTAAGGATTGAGAACCTACTTGATAGAAAGCCTTCGCAATTATCTGGCGGTCAGCAGCAAAGGGTAGCTTTAGGTAGAGCATTAGTTAAGGAGCCTGATGTACTACTTCTCGATGAGCCTCTTTCTAACTTAGATGCTAAGCTAAGAATCCTTATGAGAGCTGAGCTTAAGAGGCTACAGAAGGAGCTTAAGATAACGACTGTATACGTTACCCACGACCAAGTAGAAGCTTTGTCTATGGCTGATAGAATAGCAGTAATGAATGCTGGTAGATTACAACAATATGCAGAACCACATGAACTATACAACAAACCATCAAACTTATTCGTTGCAGGATTCATTGGAGCACCACCAATGAACTTCATAGAAGGATCGATAAGAGAGATCGATGGTGAATACTACTTTGATGCAGGCGTATTTAAGCTTAAATTATCGAAGGATCTAGGAGAACTAATAGTATCTAAGTCAAGCGATGTCATATTAGGATTTAGACCTGAACATGCAAAGATATCATTAAGAGAAGTTCAGAATGCAATAAAAGGTGTGGTATATGTAACTGAACCTCTAGGTAGGGATATGGTTGTTAACGTTAAGATAGGAGATATGATAATTAAGGTCTTAACTGAACCCGACCTACGTTTAACTCCCGGTAAAGATATTTGGTTAGTAATTAGTGAAGACAAAATGCACTTCTTTGATAAGTCAACAGAGAGAGCCATAGTTTAATAAAATTAACTTTTATTCTAAGCTCGATGCTTCATCTATTAGCGAGTTATAAGTTAAATTGCATATACATGTGTTAGTACGTAAGGGTAAACTGTCTCTAATTCTTTAACTGCTTCGAAAAGTTCAGACTTTTTCCTTAGACCTGCGGTAATTACTAGATAGCCATCTTCATTTATATCTAATCTCAAATACTTTGACCTAATGGCTACATCACTTTTAAGGCTCTTGACAAGTTTCATAACTTCCATGTTCTCCAAATACTTCACTAAAGCCTCACTTTCGATGTGATAACCGTAATCTTCTATGAATATAGTAAATGCAAGTCTTTTACCTTCACTTAAATCTTTAGAGGCATAAATGACTTTCCTATCTTCATGTAAAGGCGTTGCGACATCGTAACCATGGGCTTCAAGCTCCTTAACATAGTCCCTAAATTCAGGACTTACTTCATGCTCTCTTACTAAAGCATTATCTCCATCACTTACATATTTTAAATAGTGAAGAGGCCCAACGATATCACCTATAAAGATTACAGGCGTGTATGGTTCTGAAATACCGTAAAAGAGGCATATAGAAGACTCAGGAGGCCAGTAATAAACTTTACCTAATTCAATTCTGTATATACTTGGCTCTTCCTCCAACTTTAGGGGAGTGCTAAGATATACTTCCTCCTTCCAAACTCTTAATGTTGTTTCGAAGGGTAAGAGATTTTTTAATTTATTAGCGATGTAATCGTGAATCCTAATCACGTATGAGTATCTGATTTTCTTATCGATAATCTCAACTAGCAAGAAGATCCCCCAACATAAAACTCTAGGCAAAGCTTTAGACCCTTACCACTTAAGTGACACGCTTAAGCAGGTATTACCTAATAAGATTTTATTTGTACTAGTAAACTCTTAGTTGATCATTCATAAGATATTTTGTAAGAAGTTGAATACGCTACTCTCTGGTAAGAAGTCATTGTATAAATTAATTAGTACATGTTAAGAAGTTCGCTTTAAGGACTATAGAGCTCTATAAGTTTTTAAGTCTCCAACTCTGCTCTATTTGAGGTAAGAGTTATGGGTGAAAAACCTAAGACAACGGTCTCTGTAATAAAAGCTGATATAGGTTCCTTAGCTGGTCATCATATAGTACATCCCGATACTATAGCAGCTGCAACTAAGGTGCTAGCTGAGGCTAAGAGTAAGGGACTAATAATAGATTTCTACGTAACTAACGCTGGTGACGACCTAGAATTGATAATGACCCATAGGAAAGGTGTGGATGCTCCAGAAATTCATGAGTTAGCCTGGAACGCATTTAAGGAAGCTGCTAAGGTAGCTAAGGAACTTGGGCTTTACGCTGCAGGTCAAGACTTACTAAGTGAGGCATTCTCCGGTAATGTAAGAGGTTTAGGTCCTGGAGTTGCTGAGATGGAGTTTGTTGAAAGACCTGCAGAACCTATAGTAGTATTCATGGCTGATAAAACAGAGCCTGGCGCATTTAACCTACCAATCTTTAAGATATTCGCGGATCCGTTCAATACGGCAGGCTTAATAATAGATCCAAGACTTCACGACGGATTTAAATTCGAGATATTTGACGTATTTGAGGGTAGGTCAGTAACCCTTTCAGCTCCGGAGGAAATGTACGACATACTAGCGCTCATAGGTACTCCGGGTAGGTATATCATTAGAAGAGTCTACAGGAAGAAGGATGACGAAATAGCTGCAGTAGTAAGTGTTGAACGTCTAAATCTAATCGCTGGTAGGTATGTAGGTAAGGATGACCCTGTAGCTGTTGTTAGGGCGCAGTCGGGATTCCCAGCTGTTGGTGAAATTCTAGAACCATTCGCATTTCCACACTTAGTAGCAGGCTGGATGAGAGGTTCACATCATGGCCCACTAACACCCGTCCCACAGCGTTATGCTAAGTGTACTAGATTCGATGGACCACCTAGGGTTGTAGCGCTAGGTTTCCAGGTAAAGAATGGAAGGCTTGTAGGTCCTGCTGACCTATTCGATGACGTAGCTTTCGATGAAGCTAGGAGAACTGCTCAACTCATTGCGGATTACATAAGGAGACATGGTCCATTCATGCCACATAGGCTAGGACCTGAGGAGATGGAGTACACAACATTACCTCAAGTACTAGAGAAGCTGAAGCACAGATTCGTTAAGGTAACAGGCGAACCTAAGGCTAAAGCGCCAAAGTATCGTACCGAACTTCTTGAAACAGGACATGATTAAAATAATCTTTTTAACTTTATAATTAACTTAATTAACTTATATGCTCGTATTAGCTCATCATTAGCACTTACATTCTCTCCTCTTCCTGTCTACGCTTTATGCTTTGATAAAATTCTAGTCCAAACATATGGTCTATACCACCTAAGACGGGTATACTTTCCTCTTTACGGCCCATTTCCTCAATTCTTATACGCTCTTCCTCCTCTCGCTCTTCCTCCTCGATAGCCTTCTTGAAACCCTTAATTATCTCTTCAGGGACGTCCGTTATTATCATGTCAACTCCCAGATTTGCTAAGTACCTAGCTAAAGCAATGTCATTGACGGTCCATGCCGCAAGTATATAGCCATGTTTATGCATCTCGTTCACTAAGTCCTTATCTATAAATGCCACCCTCACTGAAGCGCCATCAGCTTTAAGCTTTGAAACGTATTCAGCACACATTACTGGCTGGTCATCAAATGAGACTAAGGTCTTAACTCTAGGTATTAACCTCTTAATTTCAAGAAGATCTTTATGATACCTAGATGTTACGTAGACATTACCCTTAAAGTCAACCTCACTTAATAGTTCAGCTAAGTCCTTGGTAAGTCCCTTCCATTTAAGATCTAAGATTACATCGGCCCTACCACTAAGCATTCTAAGAACATCGGATAACTTCCTAGGCTTTACTAAGGGTAGGTATGTAAGCATTGTCTCTAGGATCTGATGAACTCTACTACCCAATCTTAATACTTCTTTAAGTATGTCATCCTCACGTACGTGTTGAAGGATGAGTTCATGAGTTTCAGTATCCTTTATAACGTCTATCTCAAGAACGTGAACACCGTGTGATAAGTACTTCCTTATCTTGGCAATACTGTTAGCTCCGTGACCTACGATGATAGGTATTCTAAGTCTCGATACCATTCCCTTACTCTCACCTTCATACCTCATGTTAAGCATTGGAACTACTGTTAATAAACTTATTCTCCACACTATAGTCTTACCTCTACATCTAGACACATTCTAATCTTTGAGTGAATTTATAAAACTTAATATTCATTAGTCGAAGGAAGGTCGAGTTTAGGTTACGTAATACTACTTAAATAGTAATTACTACTGCTACAAGAAAAAGTGTGCTACATTTCTTTAAGTTAAAGTAAACATGCTTACCTAAAGCTTTACGCTGACGTCCTTATACTCTACTTCAACGAATTTAAGTACTTCCTCCTCACTATTTCTTAAAGGTCCTTGATATTGTAGTTTAAGTGATGTCGCTGCAGTAGCGAATATTAGTGCTTTATCGTAGCTAAGACCCCTTAACCTAGCATGTACATATGAAGCAGTACATGTATCTCCACGCCCAACCCTGCCCTTAACCTCTTTAACCTTAAAAGGTGAGAAGAACTTACCTATACTCTTGACTCCTAGATATGCACCTTCACTAGACGTTATTAAGACCTCTTTTGGACCTAATGACATGATTACATCTAAAGCTTTTAGAGGATCCTCATGTCCAGTTATTAACTTAGCTTCCTTCCTATCAGCCTTGAAGATATCAACATACTTTAAACCTTCAATCTTCCAGTCCCAGTCAACGTACTCTATGGTATCACCAACTACTTTACGTGTAAATCCTTGAACATCAAGTATTACTTGAGAATACTTCTTAGCTTCTCTTAAGAACTCTAAGTCAAAGTCCTTAGTTGTTAAAGGGCCCACGTATATGTATTTTGCTTCAGTACATAATTTTAAATCATCTAAAGTAAATGGATCAGCTATAGAAAGAACCTTAATGTATCTCTCATCTAGGGTTCTTCCATATATCGTATGGAATGATGACGTATTCTTACTCTCTCTTACAATGACCTCAATACCTAAGTCTTTAAGTTCACGAATTATTTCTACATCTTTTAAGGAAAGCTTAGTAACGACCTTAACGGTAGAGCCTAAGACTCTTAGGGCTATTGAGAAAAAGTATGGAGGACCTGCAGTAAATCTTCTAACGATCCCCCTAAACTCTTCAGATTCCCTTGTTATGTGTCCAAAAGCACATACATCAATCACTTAAATACACCTATGTAACTATATTTTGGATATAAGGTAATAATTTTATTGCGTGCAAATGCTAGCTATCAATAAAATTAGTCATAACAATGTACCTATACACTTATTAATCGTAGCTAAACACCACTGCTGGGTTAAAATATAAAAGGTGTGCTGAGCCATGAGTAAGACAAGTAATTTAGAGGTTAATGAAGTAAGGAAAGCAGTCAAGGAAGTAGGTGTTAAAGACCTAGCATTGCCTATACCACCTAGGGTTGATCATGCTGATCATATGCTTCAAACAGCTTTAATGGGACATACAAAACTAGCTGCTGATCACATACTATATAGGGAGATGGTAGGTAAGCTAAGAGATGTTATAAGTGCTCTAATAAGAAGAGCTGGGATAATCTTCATCAAAAGTAAAGTGAGTGGAGCTAACGGGGAAAAGAGAAGTGAGTTAATAGCAAAGCGCTATAGAATTTATGACTTGCTCTTAGAACTTTTATGGAATTTAGTAGGGCTTGAGAGTAAGCGTGTAGGATTTTCTGAAGAGGAGGTAAACGATTCAATAAACTTCATAGTTAATGCTCTAAAGGATCTTGAGGCAGTTGAGCGTGAGGAGTACGGCTATCCTGTAATATTGAGAACCGTAATTGAAGACCAGCTAAGAGGTATGAAATTAGTAAATAAGGGTAATAGCATGTTAGCGCATATAGCTAGTGAGGTTGAGAAGAGACTTGATGAGAATAATCTAGCTGAGTCATACTTTAAGGCTATGAAGGAGCTTATGGTAAATAACATCTACTACCAGGCATCACTTAAAGGTCTATGTAAGTTCGGTAACGATTACGCGTTAGGGTTAAGATGGTTAAGGCACTTAGGATACGTTCAAGTCTCAACAAATCCCGCGTTAGCAGCGAGAGCTTATGATGACGATCCAGAACTTTGGGAGAAGTTTAAGACTTATGCCAAGAAAGTATTAGTTAAGGAATTCCCTGAATGGTTTAAAGATCCAGATAAGTATGCTGATGATATAGCTATGGAAGCAACAAGATTCGGCTTACTAGAGAACTTCTTGGTATTCAGACCTCCATTCTATTGGTCTAAGTACCATGATGGACTAGTAAGCTATCAGTTAAACCCGCTAATAGCTGATAAGGTTGAGGAAAGTGTTAAGGCGGCCATGGAGTTTGCAAGTAGGTTAGAGAGTGACCTTAAAGTATATGATGAGTGGTTGCTATGGGGCTATACTACAGTTACCGAGAAGGGTAGACCTAACGTCGTCATTAAGGTTGCTGCCGCATATCCTGCAGCAATAGATATTGCGAGGAAGCTCAATGAACTAGGTATAGGTCAAAACATAACAGTAAGCTATACAGTAGCTCAGGAAGTACTTATAGGTATTGCAGCTCTTGAGGGTATGGCTAAAGCTATAAAGAAGGGTATAATACCTACACAAACCTACGACACTAATATGGGTGGACGTTTAGAAGACCATTTGAGAGAGGTTATTGCAGCTAACCTCGTCTTAAAGGCTATAGAGAAATTAAGTGATGAAGAGAAAGAGAGAAAGATTAAGGAATTAGCAAAGAGTCTTGGTGTTAGTGAAGAGAAGTGGTCTGAAATCGAGGGTAAAAGTCTAAGGGAGAGGATTGACTTCATAGTCAGTAAGAGGGTATTAGGTAGGAATCTACTTAGAGATGAATTCGTCAACTTCTTAGTAGAGAGTAAGGTTTTCGGAGATAGGGATAGCGTAGTTAAGATGCTAAGTCAAATACAAGGCGATTTAGCCCTCTCAGGTACCTACGTAGCTCAGAGGGTATATGATATACTCTTCTCACCATGGAATAGAGAGAAATGGATCGCTTATCTAATGAAGAAACATGGCCTGAGTAGGGAGCAAGCAGAATTCATATTTGATAGAATAGACCTACTACCAGCATCTAAGCGTAAACCCATAGATACACTATATACGTTTGCTGGTAGGAACATGACGAACACGGAGTTCCCTAACCATCAGCTAGCTGTACTAAAGGAGTCATTAAAGGAAGGATTTAAGCTAGATGACTTTGCTGAATCAATACTACAGGAGTTACCTAAAGATGTATTAGAAAGATTAATGAAGTATGAAGACTTTGTTAAGGCATATGAAGCATCGCCTGAGGTTAATGAATTACTTAAGGAGGTAGGAATAACCAAGGATTATGGTAATAGAGGTATTAAGGTTAATGAATGGCCTAACTATGGCCCATGTGTTAAGACCATGAATGAATTCACTAACGCGTATCTAAGGTTTAGAGATAAAGTCCTTAATACGATAAAGGAGTTAAAGAAGGAATTAAATATATAGTTTTTACTGAGACCCAACATAGCTTCATACCCTAGAATTAATCCTTTAAACGTTAAGAGCTACCTTTAACACGGGTATGAGAATTGACTAAGAAGCTCAGCACTCATTACGGAAGTGGCGTTAAGTATGTGTATGATGAAATACATGGGTTTATACCTCTAAAGGAGGTTGATCTAAGAATAGTAAGTACACCAACCTTCCAAAGGTTAAGAAGGGTTAAGCAGTTAGCTCAAGCATGGTATGTATACCCCGGTGCGGTACATACTAGATTCTCTCATTCTTTAGGAGTTATGAGGTTAGCATCGATAATTTCAGATAAATTTATTGATATGGGCTTATTGGATGAGGATAAAGCATTACTTTTAAGAGTTGCAGCACTCCTTCACGATATAGGGCATACACCCTACTCTCACGCATTAGAGCAATACTTTATCTCAAAATACGGCTTAAGGCATGAAGACTTAACAGTACATATAATTAAAGAGGATCCATACATAACCGAAGCGCTTAAAGACTACGGCATAGAACCTGACGAAATAGTGACAATAATTAGGGGGATCCATGCAGATAGAGCATTAAATATGATATTATCTAGTGATTTAGATGTAGATAGACTTGATTATTTACCTAGAGATGCGTTACATACAGGTGTTGCTTATGGATTGATAGATTTAGATAGGATTATTCAAACTTTAACACTTGATGAAATGAGGTACTTAGCAATACCCGCTAAAGCCATTCAAGCTGTAGAGTCATTTTACATAGCAAGACTTCACATGTATAGGGCTGTGTATTACCATAAAACAATAACAGCCTATCAGCTACTCCTTAGCACGATATATGCACTAATGATTGAAAATCATAATGTAAGACCTTATTTAGAACCATTCACAACACCTAAAGGTATTAGAAATTCAATCAAGGAAGGAACATTCTATCTATGGGATGATTTCTATATTGGAGGTATACTCAACTTAGTAATTAATAAGGAATTAGGTGATAAGGTACTAAATGAGCTTATTAAGATGTATCTCATGAGGAAAGGTTATAAAACCATCTATGAGCGTCTTATATTTAGCAATAAGCCTAATATTAGAGAGTTTAGAGAGGTAATTAAGGAGATTGATGACTTCATTGAACGTGAAGGTATTGAAAGTCATTTCATAAGAACGTTTCTTGAGGTAATAAGTATTAGATCTGATAAAGAGATTAAGGTAGTGAAAGCTGAGGGTTCCATAGTACCTGTTAGCACTTATGAAGCATCTATAATAAAGGATATGCCTAAGTATATGGGGATATTCAGAGTTTACGCACATCACAGAGTTGAGAGTAAGGTTAAGAAGGTGTTAAGTAGCCTCCTTAATCATGAGATACGCATCTGAGCCGTCCGGATAATAGTTCCTTATTAAATTAACTACCCTATAACCTAATGAGGTGTACATCCTCAAGGCAATCAAGTTATTAACTGATACTTCGAGCTTAAATACCTTAGCACCAGCACTTACTAATCTCTTCTCTAATTCCCTTAAAAGGAGCTTACCTAACCCCCTACCCCTAAATTTGGGATCTACCGCAAGGGATATTATGTGACCTACATCACCTTCAATAAGCCCTATAGCGTATCCAACAACATTGCTGCTGCATTCTACAACAATAAAGGTTTCAGGACTTAACTTATAATAGAAAACAAATAACTGTAATGGATATGGGTACTT
>CAZUAD010000014.1:13598-20635 GCA_964618155.1 uncultured Desulfurococcaceae archaeon | reverse complement strand
CTAATGATGTAGCCGTTACTGGTGCTAAACCTAGGTGGTTCCTACCCGTGATATACCTTCCTGAAGGGGTTCCTGATGAAGTTATTGATAAAATAACTAGCCAGATGGATTTAGCGGCTAAGGAGTTAAGGGCCATGATTGTTGGAGGGCATACAGAATATACTCCGGGTATTGAACGTCCGATGGTAGCAGTTACTGCACTTGGTATAGCTCATAAGGAATCCATAGTAAGAACTGGAGGAGCAGTTAGTGGAGATTTAATATTAATGACTAAAACTGCAGGTATCGAGGGAACCTCAATCCTGGCAACAGACTTCAAAGATGAATTGAAAGCAAAAGGTGTAGGTGAGGATATTCTGTCGAGGGCTAAGGAATTCATTAAGTACATCAGTGTAGTTCATGAAGCACTTACCCTTACAGAGAACGTACATCCTAATTCAATGCATGATCCTACTGAAGGTGGTGTTATTGCTGGGCTATTGGAGATGGCGTATGCATCAAAGAAGACATTTATCGTGTATGAGGATAGAATTAGGATAGCTAAGGAAACAGCTATATTGACTAAGGCGTTAGGCATAGACCCACTTAAACTTATAAGTTCAGGTACGCTCTTAGCTACGATACCTCCGTCAAAAGCTAATGAGGCTTTAAGGATATTGAGAGAGGCAGGGGTTGATGCTTCAATAATAGGCGTTGTTAAGGATCTTGAGAAAGGTAAGCTATTAGTTCTTAAAAGGACTAACGGAGCTGCTGAGGTCTATTATGATGTCTACGTCGAAGATGAGCTTATGAGGTTATGGAGTATGAAGAAAGGTACTTAACGTCTCTATGTACTTACTTTATGACTTTAATGGCATGTACTGAACATGAAATACATGGGTCATAATTTCGAATAACTTGTTCAGCCTTCCTCTTAGCCTCCTCAAAGCTTAACCTACTTAACTCAACACCTATTACCTTAAGGTCATCCTCTATAGCAGCTAAGTTTTGAGATGTAGGTGGTATTATGTTAGCATCAGATATAGTACCATTCTCCTTAACCTTATATCGATGGTATAGCATACCTCTAGGGGCTTCAGTTATTGCTGAAGCCTCACCTTCCCTTAACTCACCTTCTACGTAGGGTTGCCCCGGCTCTTTATACTCATGAATTAGTTCCTCTATCTCTAATACAGCATGATAAACTTCAGCAGCTCTAGCAATTATGCTTTGGAATGAGTTAGTAAGTCTTTTACCCATACCATGAACCTCTATAACTTCTTTAACTTCATTCTTAAGGAGGTCGTAATTATTATTGAATCTAGCTATCGGTCCTACGATATAGCTACCCCTCCCTTTAATCCTATATCTAAGCGAGTTTGAGTAAGGTGTTTGCTCTACCTGGATATACTTTTCAAATTCACTTTCATCTATATCTAAACCCTTATTTGATACAACCCTACCTTCAAGTACTGGATATTCCTTACCATTTCTTAATGATACGAACTCTAAATCCCTCTTAAAGTCAGGTATAGGTAATTTAAGTACCCATTCAAGTAGTAGTTTAGCATGCTTCTTAATTATTTCAACATTACTTAACAGTTTATTAAGCTCTTCTTTCTTAATGATTTTATAGAATCCTCCTACCCTAAATGATATGGGATGTACAGCCCTACCTCCAATTACTTCAATAACCTTATCTCCCCACCACTTAACTCTTAAACCAGCCTTTACTATATGTGAGTACTTTTCCATCATGTCAAAGGCTGAGTTAAAGCCTAAGAAGTCGGGAGCATGCATTAGTACTACATGAAGAGTATGGCTCGATATCCATTCACCAAGATAAGCAATTCTCCTTAATAACCTAATTTCGTTAGCTACCTTGATACCTAGTAATTTCTCCATAGCCCTACACGCGCTCATAATATATGCTAAGGGGCATATCCCGCATATTCTTGATGTTATGTCGGGTGCTTCATAATACTTTCGACCTCTTAGCAATGCTTCGAAGAACCTCGTAGGTTCAGGAATACCTACCTCAACTCTCTCAACCCTACCATCACTAAGTTTTAAATAGAGCGTGCCTTCACCTTCAACCCTAGTTAAGTAATCAACTCTTATTTCAAAACTCCTGCTCATCTCTTATCACCTAGACTACCCAGTAATTCTCTAAATGGTTTTGACCAACCTGTAAACTGCTTAAAAAGTAATTCTATATCTTTAACATTAAGTCCTAACTCCTTAAACCTCATAGCTAGCGCATGAGGTTTAGAGTCGCGCATGGGTCCAAAGCATCCATAACACCCTCTACCATATGTTGGGCATATAGCTCCGCAACCAGCCATTGTTACGGGTCCTAGGCATGGTATTCCCTTAGCAACCAAGACGCACACGTTTCCCTTACGCTTACACTCCATACATACACTATCAATGGGTAACGTTGGTCTCTTACCCCTTAGTAGCTGGCTTAGAAAGTAGAGGAGTTGCGATTCACTTATAGGACACCCTCTTAATTCGTAGTCAACTTTCACGTAATCCGATATAGGGCTTGCCTTATCTAATGCTTTAATCCACTCAGGATTTGGATATACGTACCTCTTAAACTCATCCACCTTAACCCAATTACGTAACGCCTGTATACCACCAGCTGTTGAACATGCACCTATAGCTACCAATATCTTACTTAATTCTCTAATCCTCTTGATCACTTTAACCTCTTCAGGGGTTGTTATAGAGCCTTCAACTAAGGCTATATCAAATTCTCCTATAATGCTATCACTCTTAACTAATGGGAAGAACTTAAATTCAACATTATCAAGAAGTTCGAATAGTTTTTCACCAACATTAACTACTTGAAGTTGACAACCACTACAGCTCGTAAACTTAAATACGGCAATACTTACTTTGTTCATATCTGTTCAACCTCAAAATATCTTTTAATAAACCAGTAAGGGAATATAGGTCCATGCTTACATACGAAGTAGGGACCCATCTGGCAGTGACCGCAAAGACCTACACCACATCTCATCCTTCTCTCTAGCGATAGATATATCTGATTAGGCTTTAACCCAATCCTAGCTAACTCTATTATTGTAAACTTCATCATTATCTCAGGTCCACATACAAATGCTACAGTTTGTTCAGGATCTACCCTAATTAAGGGTATTAGCTTAGTAACAACCCCTACATATCCGCGCCATGACTCATCAGCTCTATCAACTGTTAATAATACCTCAGTATTTGGAGTCTTACCATATTTATTTAGTTCGTATTTATATAGAAGATCCTTAGGTGTCCTAGCACCATACAATATTATGAGCCTACCGAATTCGTTTCTACGTCTAATAACCTCCTTTATTACGGGTCTCAATGGCGCTAATCCTATACCTCCAGCTACTACGAGTATATCCTTGCCCTTGTACTCATTTAGTGGCCAAGGCTTACCATAAGGACCTCTAATTCCTATGACGTCACCCACTTTTAAGTTCTTAAACACGTAGGTAACACTACCTACAAACCTTACCGTATGAGCTACCGTACCGTCAATTACATCACTTACCGATATAGGTACCTCACCAACTCCTGGTATGTATAGCATATTGAATTGACCAGGTTTAGGTCTCTCCATACCATTAGGTAGCTTTATATAGTATGTCTTGACATTAGGGGTTTCATCAACAATCCTTACGACCTCTGCAGGTTTAGGGGTCATTAGCTCCTTAAACCCCATTAACTCCTCACCTCCTTAATGAGCATTTTAATTGTCTCCCTAAGGTCTATTCCTGCAGGACACCACGTTATACACCTACCACATCCAACACATCCAAACGTTCCGAACTGCTTTATCCAGTAAGAAAACTTATGTAGTAGCCAATGCCTATAACGTGCCCATAGACTAGGTCTGAAGTGTCCTCCAGCAACTTCAGCGTATCTGTAGCTAAAACAGCCATCCCATATACGTACCCTCTCAGCACTACCATCCAGGTAAGGTATGTCTTCAACATCGAAGCAGAAGCATGTAGGACATACCATGTTACAGTTAGCACAACCTAAGCATCTTTCAGTAACCTTCTTATAGACCTCAGACTCTATTCTTAACTCTAATAGCTCGGGTAGGTTATCTACATTAAAACCTGCTCTAGCTTTCTCATAAGCCCTCCTCATGACCTCCTCAAAGAGCCTATAGGTCTCATTATCTATGGGTTCAACATGTAGTTGGCTCATGAGTTTAATACCTAAATCACTACCAGCCTCCAGTATGACTACATCTCTTTCAGGTATCCTAGTGTAAGCTAAGTCAAACCCATAACGAGCTCTAGGACCTGTACCCATCGTTGAGCAAAAGCACGTATTAGCAGGCTCTATGCAGTTCTCAACGATTATTAGTAGCTTACTCCTTAACGCTAAGTAGTATTCATCACCCAAGGACCCTTGAACCCTATCCATAACGTGTATGGCAGCTAAATCACATGGCTTAATACCGAAGAATGCTATCCTCTGCGTATCGTATTTAGGAAATTCTATCCTCCAATCTCTGGTAATCTTAAATAAGGTGAGTCTTGGTGGGTAGAGGAACTTCTTAGGTGAATCAGGGCCATGCCTAAAGAACTTACCCTTTACTAATCTATATCTACCAGGTTCCTGAATATCTTTAATGTCATGAGGAATCTCATCAAACGAGTTAATATATTCAAGCCTAATTACTCCATCAACAACTTTAGGAGCTACTATCCTATAACCTAAATCCTTTACTAATGTGAATAATCTCTTAAGCTCATCAATCTTAACCTTATAAAGACCTGTAACTGACAGTATTATCACCGCTCTTCAATTATTATACTACACAATATAAAATCGACCTTCACAAATATATCAGTTAGTAGTTAAAAACATATTAACGGGTATTAAAAGCATAAATAGCGAAGTAGTAACAAGGTAGGAGCTCGGTTGTAGTGATTTCCTCTAACGTATATGGTTAAATTTTAACTATAAGATGGGGTTAAAGCACATCCCACTAATTTCCTGAAGGCTTTTAGGTGAAGTTCTAAAGGGTCTTGGGCTTAATCACTTTAAAGTCGTTAACGATTTAAAGGTCTCTTTAATGGTTAAGGGTTAATGGGTGCTTAATGTGATTATACCTAGGTCCTTCTATATGAGGGATCCAGCTATTGTTGCTAGAGAGTTACTTGGTAAGTTAGTGGTTAGGTTCTTAAGTCGTAGGGTTTCATGTATGATTGTTGAGACTGAAGCTTACTATGGACCTGAAGACCCAGCCTCTAGGGCTAGGAGGGGTGGTGATCTAGCTAAGGTTATGGCTGGTGATGTAGGTGTTGCATTAATTTTTGGTGTTCACGGTAATTGGTTGCTAAATGTCGTTGCTCATGAACCTGACAACGTTGGAGCTATACTCATTAGGGCTTGTGAGCCAATCGAAGGAATTGAAGTCATGATTAAGAATATAGGTGTTAATGACGTTAAATCACTAACTAATGGTCCTGGTAAGTTATCAAGGGCGTTAGCAATAGATAAGAGATTTCATGGACTACCACTCTATACTAGGGAGCATGGTTTATGGATTGAGTACTTTAAAGATGTAGGTAATGACGAAATCGTTAGATCTTATCGTGTAGGTGTTAGTAAGGATTTACCTGTTAAACTTAGGTTCTATATTAAGGGAAATCCTTACGTCTCTAAAAAGTGAATAGTGTTTAAGGAGATCTTAGGGTTTAGGAGTTTAGGCTAGCTTAAACAGGTATTAGGTCACGGTGTTAGGATTCCTAACATGATTTACTAGCTAATATATTAGCTCATGAACTGACCTACGTATCCTTAGGTGATGGTTCATCACGTCTAGTGTCCATCGAGCTATGTACTATAGAACATATCTCGACTGCCAGACGAGCTAGAAAACCAGACCCTATACTCCTTACTCTAAAGGCTTAAGTGAAGGTAAGGTCAAGGGTGCTAGGCATGAAGTTAGGTAAGTACCTAAAAAGGGCTCGTAGGGGGATTGTAGGTATTGAGGCTGCTATCGTACTAATAGCGTTCGTAATCGTAGCAGCAGCTCTAGCATTCGTGGTACTAAACATGGGGTTCTTCACAACACAGAAGTCTAAGGAGGCAATAGGTAGCGGATTACAGGAGGCTAGTAGTGCATTAGAGGTTGACGGCTCTGTCATAGGGAATACTAGTGATGGTAAGTTAGTTGCTGTCGCTATACCATTAAAGACCTCAACCGGTAAGAATCCAATAGACCTAACTAAGACCATAGTGAAGGTTAGGACTAGTGATAAGGTTGTAGTGCTGAACAATGTACAGATTCTAACTGATCCAAGCAGCAATGACCCATTCACAGCACTAGGTACTAATGCTGCAGCATTCTTAGAGTACCAGGGTGATGATGATAGCCTAATTGAGACTAATGAGAAGTGGATACTAGTGATTAAGCTAGATGACTCATCGATACTTGGATCAGGACTAGGTGCTTACGCTACGTTAATGGTTGAGATAAAGCCACCAACTGGTGCACCATTAACTGTTGAGAGAACCGTACCTCCAAACCTTAGTGATGCAGTAATACTGCTAGAAAGCTAAGGGGGTTAGAACCATGAGGACACTAAGGAAGTTCAAGCGCGGTATGGTGGGCATAGAGGCCGCTATTGTACTAATAGCATTCGTCATAGTTGCTGCTGCACTAGCGTTCGTAGTATTAAACATGGGATTCTTAACGACGCAGAAGAGCGGTATAGTGATTAGGAGTGGTCTAGGTGAGGCAAGTACTGCATTAGAAGTTGACGGTAGCGTACTAGCATACTCAGCTAAGGGTGCTAAGGTAAACTTCACAGTCATACCAATAAAGGTAAGTCCAGGTAGACATCTCGTTGACTTACACCCAGATAGAGCTAGTGTAGTATACTGGTCAACCGAAACAGGCTCGTATGCTGACATATACGTAGCTTACGGTTATGTATACAAGACGAATACAGGCTACAACATAACTGTCTACAAGCCTGACGGCACGGAAATATTCACGGATACTGTAGGCTCAGCAATAAACT
>CAZUAD010000014.1:0-13588 GCA_964618155.1 uncultured Desulfurococcaceae archaeon | reverse complement strand
GATATGGGAGCTCCTACAAAATAACATTCAGGACGACATATTCGCGACCGTAATATGGATTGATAGCAACCAGGACCATACAAAGAAGGACACTAACTTAGAGCTAGGCGAGAAGGCCATAGTAATGGTAGTATACAAGGCAGTAGCAGTACAGCCTCAGGAGTATCAGACCATAAAGATAGAGGTAAAGCCGCCAGAAGGTGCAACACTAACTGTCGAGAGGACGATGCCTCCAGGCATACCTAAGGGTGTAATAGACCTAGGATAACCCCCCTACGAGCCCTAAAACTAAAACAACTCTTTTTATTATAACTAAATCAATCCCAAGGTAATGGGTGGAGTACATGAATAAGGTTAAATTAGCTATCATGGTGTTTACGCTGATGGGTGTGCTACTTAGTATGGCAGGTATATTTCTCATCTTCTATTTTAACTTTGAAGCTACGCAGCTAAGCTACTTACTAAGGTATGTAGGCTTAGGTCTAAGTATTCTAATACTCTTCATAGGATTTCACATACTAATAGTAGGTATATCAAGTATTAGAGGATCTTAAAACAATAGAGACTACTTATTGTTGCGGCCTTAATTAATGAGCACCTTAAGCACTTTCCCTAATCATATCTTCAAGATCTTTCTTATACCTCCATAATCCTTTTCCGAAGCTTATAACAGTAATTCCTAGAGCATCAATTAACTGATCACTTATTATTGCCTCATCAAGACTGGGGTTTACGATGAGTTTAACTTTAACGTTTTCAACGTAATGATCGTTTAGTACTAAATTAACTTCGGCATCCTCCTCAATAACATAGATTTGTGTCATACCACCGGCTGTGTATGCTTCCTCTAGTGTGAACCTTTGTGGAGGCCATATACTGAGCTCCTTAGTTACATTCTCAGGAACTGCTAACTCGGGTTCGATGCTTTCATAACTTGAATTAAAAGGCTCTTAACCTCAAGCATTTATCTTTAACACATAATCTAATCTTTACCCTAACTCCCATACTTACCCAACCCTCTCGTAGACTCCTAACTTCCTAACCCTACGAAAAACACCCATCCTCCTCTTAACCTTTCTCTTGACTTGCTGTTTTTCCTCCACAATACCCTCCTCATGTAAGAAGTCCTTAAGAAAGTATTAAAGCTAAGTAAAGCTTAAGCCTAGATCTTAAGTAGTTGAGGCCCCTAATACCTACTCCTCAAAATCATTAAGTTATAGGCTAGATGAACTCACCACGTCTAATGAGCTTTAATATATTCTCCAGCCCCTCAAGTATCGTGTATTGTGTCTCCTCCTTTCCCTTACCCTTAAGCATTTCATCAAGTACCATGAAAATCTTAGCAAATATCTTAAATACTTGGTAGTAGTCCGTTATATTCCTTTTAACAAGTTCCCTCAAAATCTTAGCCCTTAGGTCTAACTCCTCGTATATCAACTTAATCTCCCTCCTCGGTATACCTCTCATTGTGGCTATCTTCTCTTCAAGTAGGTAGCTAGCACCTCTACCTCTAAATAGGAACCTATCAGTTGATGGATCCCAGGTAAATACTGGGATGTATATTACTGAATCAGCAACAGCATCATAACCAAGTATCTCATTAACGCTTAACATTCTTCTAAGCATAACACCCTCTCTGTAGACAGCACTTTGAATTATGACGAAGTTTAGGTTATCTAATTGTGTCTTAGGTACGTTGATAGGTGGTGATGTTATTCTCTGAATAAGCCTTAGTACGCTACCAGCGTGGAACGTAGCTAAGACAGGGTGTCCTGTATTATGTAGTGCTATAGGTTTAACACCACCTATGAATAGCTCCATAGGAGGTACTGAGATGTCGTAAACGTAGCCTTCGTAGCTTATCCTCCTCACGAACTTAACGGGTAGGAAGCATATATCGCTATTCACTAGCATCTTAATCCTCTCCAATAAGGCTAAGTCGTTACGCTTAATCCTTAAGCCCTTAATACGCGATATCACTGTTGTAACTAAGTCATGAAGTTTACCATTAACATCCTCACCATGCTTAGCTTCACTAATACTCTTTAGACCTACGTCAATATCTATGCCGTACTTATCAGCTATACCTCTAAGCACCTTAATAATACCCTTTAAGTAGGTATTGCACACGAATGCATTACTGCCCTTAATCCATAAGGTTTTAAGAAATTCATCGTAAATTCTTGAGCTGTGTATTATGTTTAAGCTTAATGAACTCTTAAAAGTAACTAATAGGTCACCTTCACGTATCATGGTAACAGGCTTAGGAACTATTAACATAGAGTTAAGGTCTAAAACATAAACACTATGAGATCCCGTGGCAATTAATTTGTAGTCATCACCATAGATTATTTCGTATGCATGATCTACCCTATGTCTTAGGACATACGCGATATTACCCCATGATAGCTTACCTTCCCGATTAAGAGTTAAGACTTTACAGTTACCAGAGATCATTACAGGCTTACCGTCATTTGTGTATGAAGTCATGTATAAGGAATCTACGAATTCACCTATAGGTACTAGCTCAGGCTTGGTAGCAGTTTCCCTCCATATGAGTACTGGTGTTTCCCATGCTACACTTTGCATTGCTTGGAATGCGACATTACCTTCAGCGCCTCTGATCTCACCAACAATTATGTAGTTAGGTCTCTGCCTTAGTGCTGCTTTAAGTAGGTCAAACATCGTAACACTGGATTCAACGCTACCCGTATCTCTGGTAAGCTCCCTAACCCAGTTCTCATGAGGTACCTGCACTTCAGCTGTATCCTCTATAGTTATTATCTTAGCTGATGGTCTTATGAAGGCTATAATTGCATTAAGACTTGTTGTCTTACCTGATGCAGTCTCGCCTGATATGAATCCGCTCATACCTTCAAGTAGGAGAATCCATAGATAAGCAGCAACCCTTTCATCGAGAGTGCCCCACTTAATCAGCTGGATTACCGATATAGGCTTCTTAGAGAATTTCCTTATGGTGAAGTTACTACCTTTAAGACTTACATCAGCACCAAATACTATGTTTATACGGCTACCATCAGGTAGTGTTGCATCAACTATAGGTCTAGCATGGCTTACGGGTTTACCAATTCTCTCACTTAACTCAATAACAAAGCGGTCAAGTTCTTCCTCAGTCTTAAACCCTATATTTGTCTCTAGAGGACCGAATATCTTATGTACGAGGTATATGAAGCCAACACCATCACAACTTATATCCTCAATGTAGGGATCCTTAATGAACGGCTCTAAAACACCTAAACCTACCTTATCCCTTATGAAGTAGTACTTAAGGTACTCATAATCATCTCTATAGACTGGAACATACTTAAGTCCCTTAGAACGTAGTAGAGATCTATAATTAACTCTCTCATTAACTACCCTAACTATTCTCTCCAGTAATGAAAGTAGTAGTCTCTTCTTCTCTTCAGGAGTTACTGCAATATCTTTCTCACTGATGAACTCAGCCATCTTACTCTCAACTAAATCAAAGAGCTCTCTAGGTGGTCTTGGAGGTTCTATGGCAACATACTTCCTGTAGCCTGAAACCGTACCCGTTAATGGGGTGTAGACGTGTACGTAAATACCTTCACCTAACGGGTAAAGGATGTTTACGTTAGGAGCCTTCTTAAGCTCACTAGGTATATCACCAGCATAAAAGTCAGGATACCCTAATGTAGGAGCTACCTTATTTAAGTACTCCCTGAGGTATGGTGCTCTCTCCATTTCTTTAAGGAGCAACTCATAGTTCTTAGGTACCCTCCTAAGAGCTAATTGAGCCATGACCTTCACCCAAGGTAAACAACCTTAGTAGCTTTAACACCTATAGGTAATGAGAAAACAGCAATGAGGGGGTTAGCTACGTCTACGTCACTTACATTCATACATACCTCAACCTTGGCTCCTGGTAGCACTTCAATAGCTGTTCTCTCATTAATTATTACGGTTCTATTTCCTATGAAGAGTCTACTTACTACCATCCTATCAAATGGTATCAACACTATCCTACGATTACCTGTTACTGAACTAATGTAGTCAAGAAGCGTTAGTACGCCTTGAGCTATGACTAAGGACTTACTACCATCACTACTTATATTCATGCATAGAACAGAGTTACTATATGTGATAGACTCTATGCTTAACTTTACACCTATAACCTTCTCTATATTCCTTACTGAAGTCTGAGCAACGGTGTAAACGTAGTTTATGCTAGTACTAAATACTAATATAAACATAGCGATACTCCCCACTACGAGTAATGCTATGATGGCTGCTACGGCTGCGGTACTTAAGGCCATGTCCTACACCATTTACTAATTAACTCAATTAACGTTAAGGGATAACCCGAGTTTACTGACTATTAAGCGACTTAACACATGATTTAGCTAGATGATTTTACGTCTACTTCCCGCCGATTGATGTATAACTCGAATTCTGAGGATCAGAGTGCGATGTTCTACGTAATTACGTATTAAATCTAGCTTACACCTGTTTATGTACTTAAGGAACTAGTTATTCGACTGTAAAACGCCTCCTAAATTACATCTACTTAAGTCCCCACCTCTATGTTTATGGGCTAAACTATGGCAGCAACATCCGTAGTAGTTGAGGGTATACTGATGATAGCTGCTATAATAACAGCATCAATATTTGCTTCTACGTTCTTTGTTAAGCTAATGGAGATGAGAGACGTTATGAGCGGTATGGCTAGAGGCTATAGTGAGAGGCTTAAGACTAGTATAATGATAATATATGCCACATACTTTAAGGACCAAGGATACTTCGTTGTTTACGCTAAGAACATAGGTAAGTCATCAATATTTATAAAGAGAATGAACATATACTTTGGAAACACCACTAAGATGGATCTCTACCTATACAATTACGATGGCATTGTTGAAAAGGGTGAGTGGGATTACGTTGAAGTAGATGGTGTTAGTGATGGTCTTTGGAATCCTGGTGAGACTTTGACAATTTACATCTACAATATGACGTCCATAGAGCCACCCTACACGGTCAAGATAGTAGCACCTAATGGTTACAAGACTGAGGAGACATTTGCTCCATTAACTTAAGGTGTTAACATGAGGTTAAGTCTTGACAGAGCATCCCTTATACAGGTCTTGGTCATTGTTATGGTAGGCTTCACCATATCTTTCTTCGTAGACCCAAGAGTTAGAGTACTACCTTTAATGGCCTCAATAGCTGCTGCTCTTTTTAAGCTTGTTTTAAGAGGTAGGAGGAAGGCTATTGGTGGTTATGAGGTTAATGAGGATTTAATATACCTTGTAACGCACATGTACGCTGTATCAACGGGTAGGCCACCTAATAGGAGATTATTCATGCTTGATACTTGGGCTGGTGGTTATGGTGGTTACGACTCCATTCTCAGGAGGATAGCTATTCTAGCTGTTGACTGGGGATACGGCTTTGCTAAGGCTATAAGGATAGTGGTAAGTGAGTTAAGGAATAAGATATTCAGGGATTTCCTCCTAAGACTTGGTGAGTTACTGAATATAGGTGAAGAGCCAACGAGATTCCTTGATATTGAGCGTAGAGCCTTATTAACGGAGTATCAAGCACATTACACAAGACTCCTTGAAGCATCTAAATTACTTTTAGGAGTTTACACATCAGGTGTTTCAAGCGCTATCTTCATAATGATAACATTCCTAATATTCATATTCCTATTCTCGATACCTCCATCAATGGTTATAATGGTTTATATAGCCATACTAATATCGCTCTCCATACTTGCTTACATACTGTATAAGGTATTACCGCGTGATAGGGTTACTCATAAGTTTAAGGTTAAGATACCTGAGAAAAAAAGGTATAGGTCACTCTTAATATTTAGTTTAGCCTCCTCCATCGCCGTAGGATTTGTAGCTCTTAACATGTTTAAGGACCCTTACTTAGCAATTTCAATAGCTGCTGTACCCCTAGTTGCTCCAGGTCTTTACGCTAAGAAGGTCGAGAAAAAGATTAGGGAGATAGAGTCATTCTTCTCAATATTCGTTAGGAGCTTTGGGCTTACTTACTCAATGATACCTCACACACCTACAGCACTTGCGTCTACATTAAGAAGCGATTATGGACCTTTAACTAAGTACTTAAGAAGATTATTAGCGAGACTTAACGCTGGAATTGACCCAAAGATAGCTTGGTATCACTTCATAGGTGAGACGTGGAGTGAGGTCGTTAGACGTAATGTAAACATACTCTACGACTCCATAAACGTTGGCGGAGATCTTGCTAAGGTAGGTACAGTGCTTAGTGAGACTACGTTTAGGTTATTAGATATAAGGAAGCAGAGAGTTCAAGTGGCTAAGGCCTTTGAGTCGACAATATACATAGTGCACACGCTGTTCTCGGCAATAATGTCATTCGTACTATCACTTCTCCTCGTATTTAACAATATCATAATGAAATTACAATCCTTAAACGAAGAACTAGCCTCAGTACTTCCCTTTAAGCCTATGGCGCTTGATGTCGCTGTAAGCTTTACTCCAATATTCATAATAGCTCTATCAGTCCTAAATGCCTTCGTTATTAAGGTAGCTCAAGGAGGTATGTATGAGACCTTATGGGTACCTCTGGCAATACTCTTAGCTGCTGGTGGTATAGTCATGTATTTAGTGAGCCTGATGTCAACATCACTCTTCTCAAGTATTACAGGACTAGCTAGTCTTACGAAGGTTGTACCTGGGTGAAGGATTTAATGAACCTACTAATAACTTCAGAAACTAACCCTATTACAGTTGATATGGCGTAAAGAAACATAGCAACACCTACAGCTATGAGAATGAAGCCTAAAGCAAGACGTCCCTTACCAACTATGAATCCTAACATTAATCTTATACCTAAGGTTATGAAGACTATACTTACAGGTAAGGCTATGAGAGCTAAGGTAGCTCTTACGGCCTTACTTGATAAAAGCTCTGAGATGAAACTAGAGACTTCAGGGTAGTGAGTTGCTATGTAAGTTACTGTGTATAGGAGGAGGAAGAATAGCGTTAGTAATACGATATCAGTTAGTAAATCACGTTCAGGCATTCAAGTCCACCACTAGTCGCTTACTCACCTAATCTATACTTCTACATGAAGACTAAATACGTTAGGTGAATAACTTGGTGAAGAGCTCTTCAAGTATAAGCTTACTACTCGTAGCAATAATATCGATGACGTTACTACTACAGCTTACGTCTTCATGCTTAGCTCAGAATTTAACATACGAAGGTAAGTACGACATACCAATTGAGGGAGCTATAATAAGCTTAAATCTAGGATTTAATGATGAAACTACTTGGAGTTTAGATAAGTCGCTCACCATTAGGTATAGAATTAAACTAACCCCACTTAGGGAGAACTTCACCTACACCATACTACCTGTCCTTAAGATATTGGTGAGAGCTAATACACATACCGAGTGTGTAGGTACTTACCTACTAGCCTTACTGAACAGTGAATCGGTAAGTGAGGGCGTAATTGAAGTACCTTTCCCTGACTTAGACCTACTAATTAAGACTAAGAGGGGATTCATTGATATAATTCCTAAGCTAATAATTGTGAGTAAGAATAGTACGCAAGAGTTCTTACTAACGGCTAAGAGGTTCTATTTAAGCATACCTAAACATGGTGGTATACTTGTAGGGAGATGTGAAAGTAGCTTAAGCACCTCAAGACCTCTTTGTGCATGTGTCTTCCTATCATACAACATTAAGAGATTAGCAGAGAGCATACCACTAAGAATCACCATTAAGAATCTTGGTAAGGAATTTAACGGTGTCTTAACCACCTTAGTAAATGGTGCAATCATTGATTCAAGGATGATGAACTTTAATAATCAAGTTGAAGATTTAATCATTATACCAACAACCCTAATATTGACTCAACTAAATAACACCTCAAAATATGCTGATATATCAGTACGGATTCTTGGCGTAGAAGGTAAAGAACTACTTAGTACACACTTGAAATTAAGGTTAAGCATTAATTTGTCAGAGCCTAAATTAAGTGCTGAAGTATCTAAGCAGATGATCTTCTGCGGTGATGATGCTACCATTAAAATAACTGTGTATAACCCTAATTTAGTCCCAATTAAGCTTAACAGGTTAATTCTGACTTTAGGTAATGAAACCTTTAGGAATATAACATTAAATGAGGTATTAACGCCTAAGTCGTTAACCTCGAAGGAGATTACGTTAAGGTTTAACTCCAGCGGTAAGTATGTCGTAAGGGCTATATTAAACTATGATGCCCTCGATAGAAGCTATAATGCGAAGAGTGAAGAGTTCACCATAACAGTCCTCAATGCCTTAACATTAAATGTTGATTCCAATAAGGTTATACAGGGTAGTAGCCTAGGTATTGAGATTATAGCATTCAAACCGCTAAGTAATGTCTTCATAATGGCTAGGAACGATAATTTAACTATCAAGCTTGCTTATGTAGGTAACTTTAAAGTTCCTGGTACGAAATCGCTCAACGTATCAACAAGAAGGTTAATGCCAGGTAATTACTCACTAATAGCTGTATCAAGTGAGGGGATATCGAGTAATGAGATTAATATTTCAGTACTACCCTCTAAAGCTAAGGCTGTAAAGAAGGCGAAAGAGAAGGAGGTTCTGAAACATAATGTAAGTATAGATGTAGTCGTAGAGAATGAGAGTATAGGACCTCAAAGCAATGTAAGTTTAAGGATTAAGTTAAGCACCTCTAAAAATGTAGGGTTTAAGCTGTATAGATATGAGAAAACCTATGAACCACCATGGATTCTACAGCCATTAAATGTGATATCTAAACTTAATAGTAACACCTATAGGATAGTATTCAAGGCCCCACCAAAGACTGGAACGTACAGGTACAGATTAAGTGTTATTAGTGAAGGTAGGGTTGTCGCTAATAAGGAGTTCATTATTCAGGTTACTGAGATCACTAAAGGTCCTGGTATTGGCTACGTTCTAACGCCTGAGATATTATACCCACTAATAGCTACAACAGCTCTTGGATCCGTTATTCTCTTTAGGAGGTATAGTAGGAGGCGTTAAGCTACGTAAGCTGAAGTTTCATTTTCGCTGTATCGTATTTCCATTAACTCTTACTGGTCGCCTAACTTCTCCTACCTTATAGTTCTACATGCTGAAAAGGTAAGGGATGGAGATGTGGAGTAAGCTAGAGGTATTGAGGAATATTGATAGTATAATAGACTTCAGCAGAGCAACGGCCCAGCTAAGGATCTTAATAGCTTTAGATAATGAACCCTTAACAATAGATGATATAGTGGCAAAGACTAATCTAAGGAGGAAGACTATCCTTGATGCTATTAGAAAGTTGGAGTTAAAGGGTATAGTATCACGTAGGAATGGTAAGTACGTATTAACAGATGTTGGTAAGTCAATCTATGAGGCCTTAAGAAGTATTGTTTCGAGTAGTAGTGCTGAGACTCCAACTCTTAACGTTAATCAACTAAGGATTAAGCCAACAATATATGACCTGTATACCGACTTATTAAGTGCTGTATACATGTTAAGGGCTTTAAAGATCCTAGGACGTAAAAAGGATCATAAGTTAAGTCTACATAAACTAGCCCTAAAACTGGGTGTTTCACCTGTGACATTAGAGAATCATATACGAAGGTTTACAGCAGGTAAGCTTTCGATCTTTAGGAGAGTTGAGGGTACCGGATCTCAAGGCTCTATATATGAGTTAACTGATTTAGGGTTGAAGCTATACCAAAAACTATATCCTAAGAGGGGTCTTCTTGACAGGATTAGATTAGGATTAATGAGATTCCTGACATTTTAGGCTTCTAGTCGTTTCCCCGCCTACTAATTCATAGTATCTACGTGACTTAGTTTAAGGGTAGTCAAATGCTAAACATAGCACTCACACTTCTTGCAGTAAGTATTTTGTTGTGGATAATACTCTTCATAGTTCTAAAGATAGGGCCACGCACTAAGGCAAGATACGAGATCGGCGGAGGGGTAAGGTATGGTGGAGAGTCATGGAGTACTCCATTAGAGAGTCCAGCATTAAGGACTATGAGCCATCAAGACGTCAAATTACTTCATAATTTGTATTTAAGAGGAAATCTAGGCACATTAGATGAGATAGAGTTATTAACTAAGGAGTCCACACAAGCCATAGCTGAGAGACTTAAAAGACTGGAAGCACTAGGTCTTGTTACAAGAACAAGTACTGGGGAGTATGAGGTAACGGAGTATGGTAGAAGAATCATTGAAATGTATAAGGAGAAATTGGCGGCTAGGAGGAGAGAGGAGGAGTTGCTTGAGCGAACGTAATACCTAATTAACTTGTTTGCCTTTAATACGAGCAGAAGAAAAATGCGGTCGAATCTATGTAGACTGTTAACTGAAAATAATACCCTGTATTAAAGGTTTACTCTCTTCGACTAATAATCGCAGGTTTCTTGGAGAGACATATAAAAATAGCTACTCTTTAGTATATGGGTAGTCATGACACATACACCGCTAGAAGATATACACTTCAAGCTTGAGAAGTTGCGTGCATTTGACAGTCTAATTGACTTTTCTAAGTCACGTATACAGCTAGACATAGTTCTACAACTTGCAGCTTCACATAAACCCCTATCAGCAGACGAAATAGCTCTAGGGATAGGTCAAAGAAAGAAACCCGTTCTTGATGCCCTACGGAAACTTGAGTTAAAAGGCGTGATTAGGAGGACTGAGAGCCATAGAAATATCTACGAGCTTACAGACCTAGGTAGGCAGATGATTGAGGATTTAGCAACAATACTTGGTGCATCAAATCTTAAGGATGTAGTTAGGAGTAGGATGTATGGTAAGGTAGGTGCTAGAGGTCTAATTAAACTAATAATTCCTGTATACTACCTTCATGAGGTCCTCGTTGCCTTAGGAACTGCTAAGAATCATGAGCTACCTCTAACAACCCTAGCAAAGTCCGTAGGTATATCGAGTCAAAGACTTTCCGTATACTTGGATCCCTATGCTAATTCCAAGAGTGAGATAAGGTTATTTAAGAAGATAAGAAGAGAGGATATGACATCAAAGATTAAATCCTTACTACTAGGTAAGAGGAAAGTGAGCATATACTACAAACCCACTGACTTAGGTCTTGAGCTCTACTATAGATTGCCCATATATGTTAAATTAAAGAATAATAGGTTCATGAACATGCTTATAAAACTCTTCGGGTATTACAATCCTAAACTGATATTGGTTAAGTCCTCACTCATTAACTTAGCTCTAGATATTACCTTACTTGCTTTAATCTCTCTAATTATTATCAACGGTACCTCAATACTACTTATACCTGCCCTTAGTTTAGGTATTCTTCGGCTAATCTTTGCTCTACTCCTGTTAATCAGTCACAAGTAGTCAGGACATGGAATTATATTCTATGTTACGTCTTTTTGAAAAGAATCCTTAAAACTCCTTCTACATAAATTCTAATAACTGAGCACTGGGTGTAGTATGAAGTATGATTGAGCCATCGCTCTCACTACTAGTTGATGGTGATGTCGTCACTGAGGCTATAGTAATTGATAGTGAAGGAAGTATGCTATGTTATCCATGCATGAAAGTCGTATCTAAATTTGTGAAGCTATTAGGTAAGTTAGTTTTTGAGCTAATCAAAAGCGATGCCTTGAGAATAGCTGATAGCTACGTAATTATGTACTTAGTTAAGCATAATATGGCGACAATCCCTCTATCACGTAATAAGGCATTGATACTTGTTGTAGATGCTAAATTTAATCCTGAGGATGTTGTGAGGGAGTATATCAGGATTATTAATAAGCTTATGTCGGTAGAAAGAAGCGAAGGTGGTGGAAATGTATATGAGGACTATAAAAGTGATAACTTAAATAGCAGTAATGAGGAAAGATACCTAAGACTACTAAGTAGAATAGGGATTCTCTCTCGTGAAGGCTTAGTTTCAACTATTGCAATAGTTGATCGTGAAGGTAAGATCTACCCATACCCACGCTCACTAAGTGTTAGAAAGGACGTAATAAACACACTACTAAGCTTCCACAGGAGATTCTATGAGGTTCTTAGGTATAGAGGTTTAAGACTTTCATTAAATGACATTGACCTGGTATTAATACCTCTGGACATTGCATCAGCAGGATCGATACTTTTAGCCGAGGTAAATAGTAAAATTCCTACATCACTTCTTCTTAGAAGGCTTAAAGTCACACTCTATGGGCTTACTTAAACCTAATAATAACATACTTATTAAGTACCTTAGCTACTATGCTAGTTTATTGACGTAGTAACGGCGTCGCATGTAGACCTATCGACGAATAGTAAATAATCTGTGAGTAGTAGATTAATTTGGTGTGTACGTGAAGTTAGCGACTGCAGGTCTAAGTATGTTAGCTGTACTACTGATACTACTCTATATAGTCAATGCTGGTACTGAATTAACACGCTTCCTAGGGAATAACGTCAAGCTCCTGGTAATGGATGTTATAAGTTATGGTGAGAAAGGATTTAAGTTAATAAAGAAGGGGCTTAATGTAAGTAAGGAACTTAGTAACTATAGCATAGCGATAAGTAAGGAAATCTCTGAAATCAACAATACATTCGTAAAATTAATCATTAATTTAAATAGCACACTCACCAACTTCAAGAGAAGCTACCTTAATGAAGCAATGACAATAAACTCATCAAATAATTTATTAATTCTATTAAATGAAACGAATATTGATCACAGCGGAGGTTCGTCGTAAAGTAAATAAATTATCTACTAAATCCTAAACGTCAACTGAGAGATGTATATAGTTTAGTGTGAAGAAGTTAAGATCTAACCCTATTATAAAATACTTCAACTTTAATCTTAGGTACGTACGTTGATAGTGTTGGAAAAGAATATCATTAACGATGTTATTCTTGACGATGTATGTGTATTTCTAAGGAAAATTCTAAGAGGTAAGGTAATTGCCGAATGTAAGTATAGGAAGATCTTGAAAACCCACGAAGTTCATAAAATAGTAAATGTAGGTTCAGCAGCCATAGTTAAATCAAGTATTAAGTTTAAGGATAAACCACTTATCAATATGCTATTATTGATTAATACGAGGATGGTACCTCACTTATCTAGGGCGTTCGCACATAAAGCAGAAAGTACTGAACCTTATAAGGTTATTAAAGGAATTGGTGAGGTTTTACTGCAATCATTAATTGACGCTATTTCCAAGTATAATAAGATAAGCTTAAACTATGAGAGTCCTCAAGTAGTAATCAATGGTGATAGTAACACATTAAGAAGTTTACTCGTAGAATCTAAGCCTAGGAACTCCTTGATTGACGTGTGTAAGGTTAGGTTTAATTTAGGTGGCTCAAATGGTTTTTTCCTTGACCTACTCATAGTAATAGATGATTAGATTAACTAACATTCAAAACCCTCCTCACAATTCTCGTTCAGGTGAAGCTCTCAGTGAGTCTAGAGCTTAGAGTATGTCCTTGGAATATCAGTCAGTTAACTATAATATCAACTAGGAGAAGATTTAGACCTAAACAGTTTAAGGAAAAGGTTAGCACTGAGGCAGGAATGCATAGATGTCCTTTCTGTCCTGGTAATG
>CAZUAD010000013.1:6960-21793 GCA_964618155.1 uncultured Desulfurococcaceae archaeon | reverse complement strand
GGTATACTCTCTAATAGTTTTGCTGGATATTCCATAGTATTAGTCAATGGCTCAGTAAGGTTTGTGCTCGCTACTGGTGGTTTAGGTGTTAATGCCTTACTACCCATAATGGATCCTATGTTCTTCATTAAGCTTGCATTAATCATAGGGTTAGTGCATATAAACATAGCACATGCGTTAGCACTTCTCAAGTTCTGGCGTGGGAAGGTGAAGGGTGAGTTTATATCTAAGGTAGGATTCTTCGTAGCTGAAATATTCGGTATACCCTACATACTTTATGTATTCCTAGGAATGGAGTTACCGCCTCCGTTTAATTACGTAGCTGACTACCTCCTATATGGTGCGATAGGTGGGTTAGTCCTACTAATACTAGGTAAGTTCATGACCTACGGGGGTTTGGCGGCACTCTTCTGGTTATTCGATGTGACAGGACTTCTAGGTGATGTAATGTCTTATACTAGATTAGCTGGATTAGGATTAGCTACTACGCTATTAGCTCAAAACTTCAATAGCTTAGCATTAGGCATAGCCTCATCTCTTGGATCAGTAGTACCATTACCTATGCTGGGATTAATCCTTGGAGTCATAGCCTCAGTGATAATAATATTTCTAGCTAACATGTTAAATATAGCATTCGGTATACTTGGGGCATTCATACATTCACTCAGACTTTGCTTTGTAGAATTCCTACCTAAGTTCTATGAAGGTGAGGGTATGGAGTTTAAACCATTTAGCATGAAGTTAGAGAAGGCTGTACTGGTTGGTATGTCAAGGTAGAATTAAGTAGTCAGCCCTCACACGGTTCTTCACTAATCCGCTCCGGATGTCCTCATCACTCAAGTTACTCTTTTCTTAGGTGCTATATTAAGATTTAAAGTTTTTATTTTCCTTAGCATGACTTTGTTTGGGTGTTTGGTTATTGAGTACAAGCGAGGCAATAGTAAGGTTTGAATATCCAAGTGCTAAGTCATTTGGAACAATACTTGATGTATTAGGTAATATAGTTGATGAAGTACTTTTTAACTTCACCCCCGAAGGACTCTTAATTAAGGCTTTAGACCCTGCTAAGGTGGCTCTCATAATCATTAATATACCCTCAACAGCATTTCTTGATTACAAGGTTGAAAGGGAGTTAGGCGTAGGTGTAAACTTGAGCTCCTTGGTTAAATCCTTACCTACAATGAAGAAAACGGATAAGCTTGTTTTTACGGCTAATGAGGAATTCTATGAACTAGTTATTGAAGGTATTACGACTAAGAGGTATAAGTTTAGATCGATAGAGGTATCAGCTGAGGAGGTACCGGAAATAAGCTTAGACTTTAAAGTTAAGGCTATAGTACTTGCTACAGCGTTTAAGTCCGCAATTAAGGATCTAAAGGGTGTTGAGTCGATAGTCTTTGAAGCTAAGGACGACCAATACCTATACTTAAGAGGTGCAGAAGGAGGAGCTGAGGCCAGGCTTTCGAGAATGGCTGGCTCGATAATTGAGATGGAGGTTCAAGAACCCTCTAGAAATACTTACGATGAGGACTATATAACTAAGGTTCTTGACCTAGCAGGAATAACTGAGAATATAGAGATAAAGTTCGGTAATGAAATGCCCCTTAACTTATATTTCACACTAGTTGGTGGGGGTTCAGCTGAATATCTATTAGCTCCTAAAGCCTAATAGAAAAATTTTTATTAAATACTTACGCACTACATAGATTAGGTGAAATTATTGCCAGAAATAGAATTCGATAGAATCGATAAACAACTATTAAGCCTACTTCAGGAAAACGCAGAACTAACTTATGCTGAACTTGGAAAGAAGTTGGGTATAAGCCCCTCAACAGTCTATATGCGCGTTAAGAGGCTTAAGGAGCGTGGCGTCATAAGGAGGATTGTAGCTGAGGTAAATCCTGAAATACTAGGTTATAGGTTAAGATCGTTAATATTTGTTTCAATAGATGTTAAGAAATATAATTCTGTAATTAATGAGCTTGTAAAAATACCTCAAATAAAGGTTATCTACGATATTACTGGTGAATGGACCTTTGCTCTAGAAGCTTTAGTAAGAGATCATCAAGAATTATCTAAGCTACTTGATGAGATAGGTAACATAGATGGCGTTCAACACACGTCTACAGCTGTTGTCCTTAGGGTTATTAAGGAGGAGAGGAAGGTTTTACCACCTTGATGCCTACGTATGCTTACGGAATATTCAATGTCTGTAGGAATGAGGTAGTACAACACATAATATTCGAGTACGTAGATCCAGCTAAAGAGTATGCTGATATAGTTAGGAATCCTTCAAGACTTAACAAGGAATTAGAGATCCTAAGAAGGAATATGCAGTCATTTCTTGACGAGGAGGATGTGAGGATAAATGATATTAGGGTTTATCCTAAGGTCGTAGACGTTGAGATAGGTTTTTCAGGATCCTACGAAAGACCTTACATAAAGTACTTAATAGTATTTGATGCCCCCCTTAAGAGTGGTGTTAATAAGTATGAGGATACTTATGAACCCGACATAGTTGAATATGATTATATCGTCACATGGGTATTTCCTAAAGGTAGTAAGGTATTAGAGGTTAATGTAGGCTTTAATTATAAGGTAATAAACGATAGGATAATTACGTTCTATGTTCCGGAGGGTTCCGAGACTCCTGGTTATGAGATGATTTCCTTCCTGCTTCCCTAAATATTCTCCTCAACTCTCTCCAGTAATAAGTTACAGGGCTTCTAACGTTACAATTACTAATACACATACCTAAAGACCTCATCTTATCGCAACTATATGCCTTATACTTCTTCCTACTACCTCTAAGACCTGCTAAATGCTCTATTTGATACCTAGCTATCTTTTCATTAAAGTCAGGTGAATGCTTGAAGAGCTCTAGTACATAATCAACTTCAGCTCCAATATTTAAGAGAAATGTTGCTAAGGCGAATCTCTGATGGTGCGATAAATGCTCACCTCTAATAAGTAAGTCCCTTAACTTCTTAATACATGGAGGGAAGAGATCATCTCTAATCACTCCATACATCTCCTTAAGCTTTTCTCTAGACTCCCTTGAGGTAAATCCTCTAATTTCCTTGACTAGGTTAAGTACATAGTTTATTAAGTTGCTAACCACCTCATTGGAAGTAGGTAGGCTTAACTCATCAGATGATGCTAGCTCAATAAGGTAAGCCTTGATGTATTCCTCGATTAGCCTTGTTGCATCAGCCTTCATTAGGTAAACATAACCATCACTAACGTATCTGTTTACAAGCTTCCATTTAGGATCCTGAGCTAGCTTCTCACTCGCTTTTACGTACTGAGGTATAGGTATTCTATACTGAAAACATTCAATGATTGCTCTACCACTCTTTACATCAATACCTAAAGTTACGGCCTTACCGCACCTATTAAGTTCGCTACCTAAGTACTCGATCTTTAAACCTAACCTTTTAGCTACCTTTTCGACTATCTCATCACGTTCAGCTAAGAGGTAACTCCTAGCTCTCTTTGCTTCACTATCGATATATTTACTACGAGCCCAAGGATCAGCTAGATTCGTTACGGCCAACCCTAAATAAAATGATACAACCTCAACATCCTCCCTTACTGAGACTTTGTATGTACGTCCTTTAAGATAAGACTCTATCCTCCTCTTTACCGCATTTACGTAATCATCTATATCAAGCAAAGAGATTAAGGAGAGTGATACCCCATAATAATTACTTATGAACTCCTTTAGATTTGCTAGGTAAGGGTACTTCACAAACGCTGATACTGTACTAACGTTAGTACTCCTTATCATGATTAATGATACTCCCCCAATACGTGTATCTCTGATTTTAGCTCCCTAATAATTTGAGCGCATCAAGAATAAGGTGTAGGTATGAGATGTAAATGATAAGGTAAGTAATCCTCCGTTAATACTCACATACTTTTACCTTTTTATAATAAGGCAAAGATCTGAAATGCTCTTACGTAATAACCTCCTAGCTAATTCATTCACAATATTGTATGTTCTCTCATCTAGAATTAGGTCATCATTCTCCACTACAATACTTATACCTTCAAATGGACTTATTGGGGGATCAGGTAAGTGTGGATCCGGTTTTTCCTTACCAATGTAAACCCACTTTACTTTTTTACCTCCTTTAAGAACTCTATACCAGTACCTACCAAAATAGAGATATTTAAGCCTCCTATTGTTTACATTCTTGTAAACTACATGGATGGGCTTTAAGTAGTAACCACTATCCTTTATCCTTGAATTATAAGCATAAATTCTTTCTCTATATGGGCTGTACATCTCCATGAGTACTTTATAACCCTTCTTAACTATTATTGTGTCCCTCAAGGTTAGCCCCTAACTACTCACTCCTTACACTTACTAACAACTAACCTTAGCCTTAATTTCTTTACTAGCGTATACACTCTGTCCCTATACATGTCAATTACGTTAGGATTTAGGCCTTTCTTCATGGCTAATTTTTTAACGTACTCTTCAACTAAGCTATACTTCTTAAACCTCTCATTTAACTCACGCCAATTAATGCCTTTTAACGCATTAGCTATACGCTCATCTATAGGTAATTTGTTCAATGCCATAAGTACAGCAATTATTGGATACCCTATATACCCTCTTAGCAGTGTTCCGTTATCAGTGCTACAAGCTTCACCTCTAGAAAGATCCACGTAAACCTTGTACTTTCTAGAACCATCTGATGACGTTACCTCAGCATAGCCGTTACCTAATAGTTTAACTCTACCGTCAGCTATTGAGGCTAAGGCTTCAAGTACCTTAATCTTAGGAGGGTATCTTAAGTACATGTTAACCTCTCAAAAAATACTTTCTTTTCAGTACGTTTTTTATTTACTTCTCCTCCTTAGATATTTTCTCAGCATATTGTTGAGGTGTTAGTAAATTCTCCTTCCTCACTTCACCTTTCACTCTTACCTTAACAATCCACCCCTTACCATATGGATCTTTATTTATTAAGTCAGGTGAGTCTACAAGTTCCTCATTAACATCGACAACCTCACCATCGAATGGCGAGTAAACGTCAGCTACCGTCTTTACTGATTCGATTGTTGCAACACCTTCTCCAGCTCTTACCTCAGCGCCTTTCTCAGGTAATTCGACGTTAACTATGTATCTTAACTTCTTCTGGGCATAATCCGTAATCCCTATAGTTACTAGATCATTCTCAATTTTAACCCACTCATCAGTTTTCGTGTAGAGAAGGTCATCACGTACCAAGTACTCACCAACCTTTGTCTTTACAGTTATTACCCCCATACTACCACCTTTAAAGCCATATGTTAGGTGTGGGTGAGGTACTTAACCTTTAAAGGTGGTAATCAATAGATCGTTCCTATATGAATGGGAAGTCAACTATTTTTGCCTCAAATACTTTGCCTCTAATCTCAATTCCTACCTTAAAGCCTATGTACATGTATGATGCATCTATGTAACCCATAGCTATACTTCTCTTTAGATATGGTGAAAACGCTCCACTCGTAATGAACCCCACCGTCCTACCATCGACTACTACCTTATCGTTATGTCTGGGTATTACCCTAACACCCTTCTTAAGCCTAAAGCCTACCCTAAACCTCTTAACACCTTTATTAAATAACTCTCTAACTTTAGCACAACCAACACATTCGGTCTTGTCTAATGACAGAGGAAGCCAATACCTAGCTTCAATAGGATTTATGTCTTCATCCATATCAACCCCTATCAGTAAGTACCCCATCTCAAGCCTTAGAGTATCTCTTGCAATGAGACCTGCAGGTCTAGCACCTAATTCAACTATTTTCTCAAATACCTTCCTACCTAAGTTCACATCAGCCCATATTTCAAAACCATAAGAACGAACCTCTTCTCCAGTCCATCCAGACCTACTAACTAGTACTGCTTCACCATCAAGTACCTTAGGTCTCTCAATAAACTCTAAAATCTTAAGTTTAGCAACATCACCTAGACCTAAAGACTCCATTATATCTAAGGCCTTCGGTCCTTGAACGGCTATAAGTACTGATTTTAAGGTTACATTCTCTATCTCAACATCAGACTTACTAAAACCAAACCTCTCCCTTAACTTAATCATCCATTCAAGGTCCTTCTCAACATTGGGTGCATTAACTACGGCAAGCCATTTATCCTCACTTAGGTTGTAGAGCATTATGTCGTCCTTAATACCTCCTTCATCATTTAGTAAGAGTACGGGACCACTCATAAAGCCTCTACTAACTTTACTTAAGTCCTTACTAACGACCTTTTGTAGAAACTCAAATACCTTCTTACCCCTTATAATATACCTACCCATATGTGATACATCAAAGACGCCAACAGAAGTCCTTACAGCTAAATGCTCCTCGAGGGGGTTACCATAGTCCATTGACGTAAGCCATCCTGCAAATTCACCTATGCTACCCCCTAACTTTCTTTGAGTATCAATTAAAGGTACTTCTCTAGGCATTAGAAATCACCAAAAACATACTAGGATATAGAGTAAAAATAATTAATTAACGTAAATTCACATAATGTTACTTATATTCTACCTATGATAAAACATAGATGGTTATAGGTATGCCGCATCCTTGGATACCTAATTCAGCTATTAAGGTTAAGGAGTTCATGATGAAATATCTAGGAATTTCGGATGTAATGGAATTATTTAACGACGTACCTAAGGAATTGATGATTAGGGAGCCATTAAATGTGGGCTTTGGTAGGCCTTTAACAGAATATGAAGTTCGTAGGAAGTTTCTTAGGATTATGGGTAAGAATAAGCTCTTTCTAGACCCTCCGCTCTTCATTGGAGGAGGCTTCTGTTTACACCATATACCGTCAGCATTAAAATACATCATATCTAGGGGTGAATTTTATACAGCCTACACTCCATACCAAGCTGAGATAAATCAAGGTGTTCTACAAGCACTCTTCGAATACCAGAGCATGATGGCAGAACTCTATGGTGTTGATGTCGTTAACGCATCCATGTATAATGGTAGTACAGCAGCAGCTGAGGCAGTTAGGATGGCTCTTAGGGTTAAGCGAAATAGGAAGGAAGTGGTTCTAGCGAGTACATCACATCCCGAGGTTGTAAGCGTAATTGAGACGTGGCTTCAAGGGCTCGGGGTTAAGATAAGGAGACTAAGCTATAACAGGGATACAGGGGAATCAGATGTTGAGGAGGCAAAGGAACTAATATCAAAGAATACGGCCGCTGTATACATAGAATATCCTAACTTCTTCGGTATAATTGAGAAAAGCGTTAAGGATCTAATAGAGCTAGCACATGATAAAAATGCCTTAGTGATTATCTACGCTAACCCCTTAGCCTTAGGCATATTCAAGTCACCAGGTGAATTAGGAGCTGATATAGTGGTTGGTGATACTCAGCCATTAGGTATGGGCTTAAACTATGGGGGACCAACTGCTGGTATTCTAGGTATTAAATATGAGAGGGACTTATTGAGGCAACTTCCTGGGAGGTTGATAGGTGCTACCAAAACCTATGATGGTCATGATATAGGATTCATGATGATACTACAAACTAGAGAGCAACACATTAGGAGAGAACGTGCTACGTCAAACATAACTACAAATTCAGCACTTACAGCAATAGCAGCAGCAATCTACTTAGCGCTACTTGGATCTAACGGCATAAGGAAATTAGGGGAAGCAATACTTGGAAGAACATACTACGCTATTAAGAAACTATCTGAGGTACCAGGAATTAAGGTACCAGCTATAGGTAACTCAAAGACAATATTCTTTAGGGAGTTCACTATAGCATTTAAAGATAATGCAAGTATCGTAGTAAAGAAGCTTATGAAAGAGAAAAACGTACACATAGGACCTCCACTCTCTAAATTCTTCACTGATGACTACTTAGTAAAGTGTTCATTAGTATGCGTTACGGAAGTCCATACTAAAGACGATATAGATTACCTGGCTAACTCACTTAAGGAGGTGACTAGGCTATGAGCTATAAGCAAGCTAAATGGCCTGAACCATTAATATTCGATATATCAGAGTTTGATAAACAAGGTCTCCTAATAGATGATGAATTTAGCCAATATTCTAAAGAGGTTCTAAAAGATATATCAAAAGACTTCTTAAGACCTAAACCACCTAGGATTCCTAATCTTAGTGAAGTTGAGGTTGTAAGGCATTATATAAGGCTATCACAGATGTCTTACGGAGTTGATGTAGGTCCCGTACCTCTAGGTTCATGTACTATGAAATATAACCCTAAGATAAGTGAAGAACTTGCATCAAGAGATGAGGTAGTCTTCTTACATCCATACCAAGACGAAGAAACAGTTCAGGGAATTTTAGAGGTTATGTACATTATGCAGAAATGGTTTGCTGAAATTACGGGAACCGATGCATGCTCTCTACAACCGCCGGCAGGTGCGTCTGGAGAGTTCGTAGGTGCTTTAATAATAAAGAAGTATCATATTGACCGTGGTGAGTCCCACAGAGATGAAATGATAATACCTGAGAGTGCTCACGGCACTAACCCAGCTAGTGCAGCAATGGCTGGATTTAAGGTTGTAAACATACCCACAGCACCCAATGGTGATACAGACTTTGATGCATTAATGGAAGCATTAAGTGAGAGGACAGCAGGAGTTATGTTGACAAATCCAAGTACGCTAGGCCTCTTTGAGTCAAGGATACTAGATATAGCTAGGGAAGTACATAGAGTTGGAGGTTTACTTTACTATGATGGTGCAAATCTCAATGGTATCTTAGGTATAGTAAGACCTGGTGATATGGGCTTCGATATCATTCACTTAAACCTACATAAGACCTTCTCAACACCTCATGGGGGCGGGGGTCCGGGTGCTGGTGCTGTATGTGTTAAAGGTGATTTAAAGGATTATCTACCAATTCCCATAGTTGATTATGATGGTAGGAAGTACTTCTTAAGGTATGACGTACCGAAGACCATAGGTAGGATATCGTGGTTTTACGGTAATATAGCACCGATAGTTAAGGCGTTCATATACATTAGCATGTTAGGTCCAGCCTTAAGGGAGGTTGCTGAGATTTCCGTGTTAAACACGAATTACTTGCTTAAGAAAATTAGAGGGTTGAGGGGTATAGACTTAGTTTATGGTAGAGACAGATGGAGAAAGCATGAAGTTGTAGTAAGCTTTGAGAAACTCCATAAAGAGACAGGCGTCAATGCTGAAGATGTAGCTAAGGCATTACTTGATAAAGGAATTCATGCACCAACAATATACTTCCCACTAATAGTACCTGAGGCTCACATGATAGAATTAACGGAAAGTGAAAGTATTGAAACTATGGATTTCATAGCAGAGACCTATAAAGAGATTGTGGAGAAGGCCTATAAGAATCCTAGAGAGGTAAAGGAAAGCCCCAAGAATACATCAGTAGGTAGACTAGATCCCTTAGTGGCGAATCATCCGAGAACCTTAGCTCCAACCTATAAGTATATCAGCAGGATTAGGCAGTTACTTAAGAGGTAAGAACTTATCAAGACAGCAAGCAGGTAATACTTTAATCAATCTTTCTTCTCTAAAACCAGTAATTATCCTCCAATACCCGTACATACTAACATCAAGTTCTGGATCACCTGTATCGATAAGCAGGTACCTTAATCCCCTAATTTTACTCCTAGTTGCTAATACGTAAATAGCCTTCTTACCCCCTAACCTCCTTATGACTCTTGGTGTAAATTGCTGATTACCTCTACCAAGTATATAGCCCTGTCTACCTATCACTGTTAAGACTATATAGGCCTTACCATACATATTAATCAGCTTGAGTATATCAGTCTCACTAAGATCTATACCTACAAGTCTTCCATTATATACTGCATCAACTCCTAGTAAGGTTTTACTTAGACCTAGGATGTCAGCTACAGCTTTAATTGTCGTTCCTGGACCAAGGAGGAATAGTGTATCTCTTACCATGTACTCCTCAATGAAGTACTTAGCAACTTCATACTTCTCCTCGCTTCCTCCAGAAGCTCCAAAATCTTTACTTGGCACCATAAGGTACTCAAGTTTAGGCGTTAATACATAGCCGTAGATTCTTACCTTAGGTATGCCCCTCTGTATGAGCTCTTCATCAGCATCAGCTACCTCACCTAAATCTATAGACCCTATTCCTTCAAGAAGGTTCTTAATTATATATGCTGCAGCTTCAGGTGATGCAGCAAAGCACCCGGAATACATCTTAACACCTGATGGTATCCCGAGCAAGGGTATACTTCCATTAACTACATCATAGATATCCTTAGCAGTTCCATCACCTCCTACGAACGTTATCATATCAACACCATATCTTAAAAACTCCTTAACTACCTTCTTAGTATCATTACTTGATGTGTTTCTTGTTATGGGTATGTCTAAACACTTAAAGTCTGGGTAATTTACTTTTGCTAAGTAATCACATCCCATTACATGAGCTGCTGAAATTATTTTTATGTGAACACCTAGTTCCTTTAACTTACTTAAAAACCTCATAGCCTTAGCTGGAGCTACAGGTTTTGCCCCCCGCTTTAGCGCTTCATAGTATAATCTACCATCAGTACCCTTTAGTCCAACTGAGCCTCCCATACCGGCTATGGGGTTTACCATGAATCCTATAAGCTTCATTCCATACCCTAAATAACTAATCTGCTAGGCTAAATAACGAGATGTCAGAATAATTACTTTCATCCTACCCCCTCCCTCCTTAAGGAATAACGTTACAGAACATCACATATAGTATTACCGAATAGCCAACGTTAGATGAATCATGAAGTGTCCAAACTGTGGATCTAGAGCACTCATATGGGATTATAGTAGAGGTGACGTAGTTTGTACTTCATGCGGTTACGTAGTTGAACGCATATACGTAACATCATATAATTCCCTAACGAATGAGTGCCAGGAGGAGTTAAGACATAGTAGGTATTTGAAGCCTTTAATAAAACCCATAACAGTTAAGTATCTTAAATTCATGAAATCACTAAGTAAGTTAAATGGGGTAAAGTTAGATACAGATGCAGTCCTTAGGTATCTAAAAGGTGAGGCACCACGCGTAAAAATAATTAAGAGAGAGTTTAATGAAGGATTACTTAGAGATAACTTAATTAAAAAGGTATTTAACGTAATGCGTAAGTACCCTAGACTAAACTCCAGAACTGATAGAGCTAAATTAGCTATAGCCTTAATAGCACTAAATATAGTTAAGGAGTCTAATCGTAGGTTAAATGATGTTATGGAGGTATTGCAAAGAGATACTAAACTTAGTAGGGTTCATATAAAGAGGTTAATATCCCTAATACTAAAGGAACGTAACTTTATAGAGGATGTTAGGAGGGTCGTACAAAGCATTCCAAAGAATTAATGAATCTGCTTGAGAAATTCATTAAGCTTCTTCCTAACTATATCTGCTACTATTTTACCATCCACTCTTCCTCTAACAACACTCATAACCTTACCCATGATGAAACTGAAGGCCTTACCTCCACGCTTTACTACATCATCCCTATACTTGCTTAGAGTTTCATCAATTAATTTCTCAAGCTCCTCTCTACTTAAGCCTCTATATTTAGCTATGACCTCACGTATCTTAACCTTGGGATACGATTTAATGTATTCAGCCAATACATCGGGTATTGCTTCTTTAGCTATCTCACCCCTACCTACGGCTATTAAGACAGCCTTTAAGTCATCGTAAGATATTAAGTCTATGTCTAGACCTTCGGATTTTAAGTATTTCATATGGACTAGTAGGGTTGAGGCTATGATCTTAGGCTGTACGACGTCCTTAAGATCACTAACTAGGTCTAGATATGTATGGAGTGCAGGATCCTTCAATATATTAAACGCTAAGTCCTTACTCAAACCATGAACCTCAATGAGTTCCCTAAGTAACTCTTCGGGAGTCTTGGGTACGTACTTCATCGATTCCTTAAGTATATCTTCATCAATTCTTATCGGCGGTATATCAGTTTCTGGATACATTCTAGCAGCACCAGGTTGTGGTCTTAAATACCTTGTCGTACCATCCGGATTTGCCCCACGTGTTTCCTTAGGTATGCCTTTAAGCGCGTACTTAACCCTATCAATGACAGCTCTTAAAGCTCTTTCACCACGTTCCCTATCTGATATAACGAATGCAAAGGCATCAATACCCTTCCTTAACTTTAATACTTCATAGATTTTATCGACGATTTCACTCTCAATTCCGTAACCTGGAAGTTCATCACTATGTATCAACCCTCCAACACCACCCCATGCCCTAGCATAGTCAGCTAGCTCTGTTCCAAACCTCCTACCCATTTGTACCTCAATCTTCAATATACCAGCAAGCTTTGGCAGTCTCACCGCTAATACTCTAAGCCCTTTCTTAATCATTCTTTGAATAAACTTGCTCCTACTCTTACGTAGTGTATCGGTTATATCGTAAATATCGTACGTTAATTCATCCTCTCTTAATCCCCTGTTCTTCAATATATCTTTAATTTCCAGTAACTTTAACTGCCTCATAACTTCATTCTTTATTACCTTAGGAATTAACTCTAACTTACCAACTCCCTTAATCTCGGTCTTAACGCCATTCTTTATGGATATATTTAAATCTTGCCTAATCGTTCCTATACCTCTCTTAACCTTACCTGTAAGTCTCATGAGAAGTCCTATCTTAAATGCTACCCTTAATGCCTGTTCAGGTGTCTTGATGTCTGGCGATGTAGCTATTTCGATTAGGGGTATACCAAGTCTATCAAGATTATACTTTACATAACCTTCACCTTCTTCAACCTTTCTTGCGGCATCCTCTTCAACACAAATGGTTTGAATTCCTACTCTTCCTTCCTCATCGTCTATATAGCCTCCAATGGCAACGATAGCCGTTCTCTGGAATCCTGTAGTATTTGATCCATCTATGACTATTTTACGCATTACCTGAATTTCATCAAGAATTGTTGAGTGTAATGCTTTAGCTATTGCTACAGTTATAGCTAACGCCTCTCTATTAAGCTCATGAGGGGGCTCCTCATCAAGCTCTACCAGACAGGCATGTCCTTTAGGTACTTGATAAATTATCCTCCTACCCCTCTGCATTTCATATAAGGCAGCAGGATCTATTTCACCAATCTCACTCTTTGTTGCTCTTAAGTACCTTACAACCTCGATTATTGGAGTATTCGGGTCAGCTAACTTAGTTGGGCAATTACAGAAAAGTTTATGCTTCGTATCAAGCTGTTGATGTATTTCAAGACCTACTCTAAGACCTACCTCCTCATAGTTAAACTCCATGATACCACCTAGGGAAGTAGTCCTCAGTATGTATGCTACCTAACTCCATAACTAAGTTCGTAGTAAATAGCTCCTTAATCTTATCTAAGTCGTTAAAGTTGCCTAAAAGCCATGAGAGCTTAACATAAGCAACTTCAGGTAACATATCATCGCCGCTAAGTACTCCTACCTTGATTAACTTCCTACCTGTGGTATATACCTTCATATTAACCCTACCAAATAATGTTTGTGTTGTCATAACCACTATAACACCCCTCTCAACAGCCCTCCTTATGTTGTCAACGCAATCTTCCCTGATATGCCCTAATCCGGTACCCTCAATCACTATCCCCTTAAAGCCTGAATCAGAGAGGTAATCAAAGATTTCACAGGGTATGCCGGGAAATGCCTTAAGTAGGAAAACCCTGTCACTAAACTTAGGTCTGACCTCTAACCTATCCCTACTTGATCTTGGAATATATACGCTATTTATCAGCTTAAATTCACCCTTAGGGAATATCACCTTAGCCAGGGGTAAGTCATTTATGCTCTGAAACGCATCTCTACGGCTTGAATGCATCTTCCTAACTCTAACACCCCTATGGATTAGTATGTATGTATCCGATGTATAGCCATGCATACAAACAGATACCTCACCAAATGGTGCTTTACTGGCGGCTATTACAGCTCCTCTAAGGTTTAAGACAGCATCAGAGCTAGGTCTATCACTACTCCTTTGAGAACCCACTAATATTACAGGGCCTGGTAAGCGTTGGAGAGCGAAGGCCAAGGCTGCAGCTGTATATGACATGGTGTCAGTACCGTGAGCTAGTATAACGGCTTCAGCACCTTTACGGAATTTCTCAGCTATTGCTTGAGCTATAGACTCCCAGTGCTTAGGCGTCATATTTTCGCTTAGCAACCTATAGATTTCCTCAACCTCAACGTATGAAGCTATGTTAACTATCTCCGGCACCATATCCATAAGCTCTGAAGCATTTATTGCTGGTTTAACAGCTCCTGTCTCATACTCAACCTTACTCATAATTGTTCCTCCAGCACTTAAGAAAGCCATCTTTAGGTCACCTTTACCTTCGATGACAGTTTTCTCCATCGGACTCTCAACAGCAATTCCTACATGAGCCCTCCTGATGAGCTCTACTTCAGCATTTCGTAATGATATACCTACATTATATCCATTAGGTAATTTAATCACTAATATATCGTCAGAACTAAACTCAGTTGAGGGTAGCACTATACCTTCAAGTACTAGGCCATTCTTAAGCCTAACCCTAACTAGGTCACCCTCATGAATATCGGCCTTACCAGTCATAACCGCACCTAAGATAGAATATGTACTTAAGTAATTTATCTTATGGGTACGTTATAAAGTTCTTAAAAGCTTAGTTAAACTCCTTAACTAGCCTTTAACCTTCCTAGGTACTGAGGAGGGAGGTATAACTGTAGGTACTGGTAATCCTGCCTCCTTCCTCTTCCTTATCCAATATTCGCGTCTATTCCTTATCCTCGGAGGTAAATTCCTCTTAGGCTTAGGCGGTATCTTAGGTGT
>CAZUAD010000013.1:1472-6950 GCA_964618155.1 uncultured Desulfurococcaceae archaeon | reverse complement strand
CTGCCTTTGTCATTGATCCATGCGTTGGCATACATTACCCCAGCAATTCACTACTGCTCTAACCCTAATAAGTTAAGCGGTAAGTAGCTTAGTTAATAGAGTTAATTACTTAGCCTAGTTCAGTAAGCGTAAATATATTTTAGGGATTATGTGTAGAAAGTCTATGGTGTAGATATGAAGGTAACAGTAATTGACACCATCATAGGGGCCTTTGCAATTGATGAGAAGGGGAATTACGTAGCTAAGGTGTATGCACCCACGGATCTAAATAGGTTGGTTGAGAGGGCATTATTAATTGAGGATGGAGGCATATCTGATGAATTTAAGAGTGCTGTTGAGGAGGTACTCTCTAAAATACCTGATGCTGAGTTAATTCTTGAGAAGGAGGAACATGCCAAATATGTCTCAACTAAGGGTATTAAGTTCTCTATAGAACCAGGTCATGAGCTAGTCCTTAAGCTTAGATCCTTAATTCCCGGGTTAGCCGTTGAAGGAGGCTTCATAAAGGCGGAAGCAGAGTGGTTGGACTTCATACATACAATGTCCATAAGGATTACCAGGATGAAGTTAAGGAAGGTAGCAGAGAAGAGAGATCTTCTAGCCATACAAGCTATTAGGGCTATAGATGATATAGATAGAACTCTTAACTTATTTGCTTCACGACTTAGGGAATGGTATAGTATACACTTCCCCGAGCTAGATGACCTAATTAGGGAGCATTCAATATACGCTAAAATAGTTCACGAGATGGGTAATAGAGAGGAAATAGGCAAGGAGAAATTAACTAAATTAGGGTTAAGTGAGTCTAGAGCTGAAAGAGTTGAGAAGGCTGCTAAGGAGAGTATTGGTGCTGAGCTTTCGGACTTTGATATAAGACCTATGCAGACGTTAGCAGGGATAATGCTTGAGTTATGGAGATTAAGAGAATACTTGACTGAATACGTAGGTCAGGTAATGAGAGAGGTAGCACCTAACATAACTGAATTAGTAGGACCTCTACTTGGTGCTAGACTCTTAAGCCTTGCTGGAAGTCTTGAATCACTAGCTAAATTACCAGCTAGCACTATCCAAGTCTTAGGCGCTGAGAAGGCCCTCTTTAGGGCTTTAAGAACTGGTGGTAAGCCTCCTAAGCATGGAGTAATATTCCAGTACCCAGACATTCATAAATCTCCTAGGTGGCAGAGAGGTAAGATAGCTAGGGCTCTAGCTACTAAGCTAGCTATAGCAGCTAGGGCAGACTACTTCACAGGTAGATTCATAGCTGATAAATTAAAGAAGATACTCTTAGAGAGGATAGAAGAGATTAAAAAGTTATATGCTAGACCACCACCTAGAGCTATTGAGAGACCTAGACCTAGGAGGAGAAGAAGGAGGGGTAAGGGTAGGTAGTTAGCGAAGACTTAATTACCTTAATAAACAATACATAATTAGGTGTGATGATGGCTGAGGTAGTCAAGGTTGAAGAACATCCCCAATATAAAGGTGTTTACATAGTTGAGCTAGAAGATGGTAGTACAAGGCTAGCAACTAAGAATTTAGCACCAGGACGTAGAGTCTATGGTGAATGGTTATTCCGTGTAGGTAATGTAGAATATAGGGAGTGGAATGCCTATAGAAGTAAGTTAGCTGCTGCCCTACTTAAAGGTATTAAGGAGCTAGTCATTAAGGAGGGTAATAAGGTTCTATACCTTGGAGCAGGGAGTGGTACTACACCAAGTCATGTCTCAGATCTTGTAGGAGAGAAGGGATTAGTTTATGCAGTAGAGTTTGCACCTAGGGTTATGAGAGAGTTAATAACTGTAGCTGAGACTAGGAAGAACTTAATACCTATACTAGCCGATGCTAGGTTCCCTAACAGGTATGCCCACATAGTTGACTTAGTAGATATAATATACGCTGATGTAGCTCAACCAGAACAGGCATCTCTAGTTAACATAAACGCTAAGTATTTCCTAAAGGATGGTGGCTACCTATACTTAGCAATCAAGGCTAGAAGTATCGATGTCACTAAGGAACCTGATGAGGTATACAAGAGAGAGATTACGACACTAAATCAGGGAGGTTTTGAAATAGTTGATGTAGTGCATCTGGATCCATTTGACCGAGATCATGCCATGGTATTAGCTAGGTATCATAGAAAGTAACCTCTTCACACTCTACACTTATATTCCCTAATAACGTTTTTATTTTAGGTATGAGTTCAGGAAGGGAAAGCATTTTTGAAGAGAGGAAGAAGTTAGTTAAGAAGGTCTTAGAGAGGGTAAAAGATACTTTAGACCTTAGTAATAAGAATTACGCCATAATTCAATTCCCTACGAGGTATAAGGAGAGATCCATAGATATAGTAGCAATAGATGAGCAAGGACAGAACATAGTCCTTAGAGTTAAACCAACACTTAGTATTAGCAGGGATGAGGTTGATGACTTAATAAAGGCTTCATTAGCCTTAAACGCAGTACCTCTAATGGTTACCGAGGACGAGAGTCTATTTGATAACATAGTTTATGAGCGTGAAGGTATCTATATACTTAATGAACGAACACTTGAAAACATGTGCTTAAGACCTTCAGAGCTGATTGCACTATATAGGAAGGGAGATCTGTACGTTACATTAGATAGTAAGGCATTTAAGAGGTTGAAGAGCTTAAGGAGCTTTAGTTTAGGTGATATAGCTTATAGAACTGGGATATCGCGTAGAACACTCTACGAGTATGAGAGAGAAGGAGGTATGGTAAGTATAGACTTAGCTGAGAGGCTTGTTGAAGTATTAGGTGAGGATGTAGTCAAGACGATAAGCTTAAAAACAATACGCAAGGAGTTCATTAAGAAGGTATCAAGAGTTGAGAGTAAGGACTTGAGTAAGTTAAGAAGAGAGAAAATAGTATCCCTAATTAGTAACAAGAAAGTAAAGGCCGTATTTGACCTAAAGAGATCAGCGCCGGACTACATAGTCAGGAATGAGGAAAGAAGAATTGACATAGTTGTTGATGCTACATCTAAAAGGTATACACTGAAGGAAATGGTTAAGAAGGTTACTGAATCAATTAAAGTATCGAACTTAGTAGGTGGTGTAACTAATTTAATAGTCAATAGGGATAAAGGCCTAACCCTAATTGATGAACTCTCAACCCAGATAAGTATAAATAAGTTGGATATAATTAAAATTAACGATAAGTAAATGGAGTCCAAGAAAGTATTTATTAGTGGAAGACCTGGCGTAGGGAAAACAACAGTATTCTTAAGGGTCATTGACGAGTTAAGAAGGCGTGGTTACAGTATTGGCGGTATAATCTGTCCTGAAATTAGGGTTAGAGGACGTAGAATTGGTTTCGATATAATAGATATAGCCTCTAATCGTAAGGGTAAGCTAGCTAGACTATGTGAGTTAGTAAGTAATCCTTACAGTTTACCTAGGGTAGGTAGGTATTGCGTAATCGTTAATGAAGCTGAGGACGTAGGGGTTAGAGCTTTAAGTAACGCTCTTGATGGGGCTGATGTGATAGGGATAGATGAAGTAGGTCCTATGGAGCTTAAGGTACCTAAGCTTAAGGATTTAATAAACAGGGTCTTACTCTCAAATAAGCCTTTAGTAGCTGTTGTTCATAGATCATTAGCCTCAGCGTATGCCTCAAGGTATAAAGCATTGCTATTCTGGGTTAATGAACATAATAGGGGTTATCTCCATGAGAGGATATTAAAAGTATTCATTACCCCATAGCCGTTATCAATTTAGGAGAATATATTAACTAAGCTATATTAGCTCCGAACTCACTATATTCTATGGTAAGGAGAACAAAGTCAAGGGCTAAAGGTGTTTAGAATGGAATTATCACTGGAAGAGCGTATACTCGAAATAGTAAAAGAGAAAACAAGCACTGAAGGTGGTGTAATTCAAAGCCTTCTATGGGGTATGTTAGGTGTAGATAATAGGGAAGGTACTAAGGCAGTATTAAACCTTGTAAGGAAGGGTCTAATTAAAAGAGAGCCAATTATATACAAAGGTAGGAGAACATACAAACTCATATATAGTCCTGAGAAGGTAGGTAAAGTCAATGTGATTGTAAGCCTAAATCCTGTGATGAGTATACCATGCTTTACATGCAAAGAGCTATACAGATGTGGTCCTGGAGGGTACTTCAATCCATATAAGTGTATGCTATTATCAAATTTCATAAAGGGCTTAAACTCTTCTAAGTAGACAGCATACAATTTATTAAATCATCCCATGAAGCATTAGTCCTAACGTAATGACCTCTATAATATGGTCTTGAAGCCTTATACCCTAAATTACTTAAACATGTAAGCAAAGATTCAAGATTAGGTATATTGCATTTAAGATACCTCGATATAGTTGCTAAATTAAACACTATACCCTCAATATTATCCTGAGCTATTGATTTAATAAGTGATTTTATGTATGTATACGTCTGCAAGTATCTATACGATTTAATTATAGAACTAAGCTTATTCATGGTCTCATCATCATTTAATTTACATACCCATAAAGGCCCTATAAGGGATGCTTCACCTCCTTCAGGGCATCTTACAGATCTTACTAAGGGTTTTTTACCCTTAATCATAGCCTTATACCCTGATTTTTCACATATTGCTATGAATCCTAAGCAATTGTTTAACATTTTATCAGCTTCTCTAGCACCTTCAAGTACTTCAACGTATATTCTGTAGTAGTGCTTGTGACTATATGAAAGTAAAGGTTTTACATATTTATCATCTTCAGCCGCTCTCCTAGCTATATAGCCTAGCAATACCCTAAGACCAACTTCATCACCTATATCATTCTTAACTAAATAAACGTCATACCTCCTAGCTCCAGCCCACCACCTAGAACCACTTAATGGAGCAGTATCAGTAGCTGTTATACCTAAAGTACCTCCGTCAGCAATATTACTTAATGCGGACCTAATGAAAGGTACTGGAGAGCCAAACGGATCTATGTCTATATATGTAAGCCTAATACCTTTCTTCAATAAGGTGTACAGAAGTATGTTTGCATCTTCATTATAAACCTTAACTAAGTCGCTAACACCATTTAAGTTAGCATTATGTTTTATTAGCTCATAGGCCTCTCTACTTATATCATTAGCTATGCAGGAATTAATTCCGTTAACTTCAATACAAAATCTTATAGCTCTAACACCAGTACCTGCAAGTACGTCAGCTGCATGAACATTACCACGCTTCTCAGCAACTAATGAAAGTATAAGTATAGCTATATCTCTATTCATGACCATCAATGGATTGTAAAATATCGGTGCCCACGTAGGTTCAATAACTCTATCTTCTCTTACGTACTTAGCAGGATTAGGTATCGCTATTTTTGCCTTACCCTCAATAATTACTATCCAATCACTACTAACTCTCATACTCACCTCTACTTAGTTTTAAGGTTAAAATAACAATGAAACTCTTTACAGTTTTACAAGAATTAAGATGTTATCTATTAAGTCCCTATACCTA
>CAZUAD010000013.1:0-1462 GCA_964618155.1 uncultured Desulfurococcaceae archaeon | reverse complement strand
CAGATACATCAACAGCTAGGGAGAGATCTCTTTGTGTTACTCTATTACCTAATAGTATGGATGCTATGTATAACGCTGCTGCAGCAAGGCCTTTAGGCCCCTTACCTGAGGTTAAGCCATCACGTTTAGCTATATGTAGTAAGTTTGAAGCTAGTGTTATTGTCTCAGCTGATAATCCTGCTTTGTAGGCCATCTGGCTTAAGTATCTCCTGGGATCTAATGGCCTAACTCTTATTAGCTCACCTGAGTCTCTTCTTATCTTCATTTCAGCATTCCATACCTCTTGGTTTGTTACCTGGCATAACTCAAGTACTTTACTCTTCTCTAACGGTATACCTAAGTTTCTGGAAGCAAGAATTATTGATGCTGCTACCATAGCCCTCATATTCCTTCTCTTAATTAATCCATTAACATGGAGCTTACTTATGATTATACCTGCTTCCTCCTTTAGCTGGGAGCTCGTGGGTATATCTAACCGCGCTATTACAGAGTTCATAAGCTCTAAAGCCTTTATAAGCCTTTTATCTTTACTACTTAATGCTCTAATACGTCTATTCAATGCATCAAGCTTCCTACCTAACTTAGAACTCGTGTCTATATGCGTAGTCAAACCCTTATCATGAACCTTATGTGTTAAGGGCGTCCCAGCACGCTCCCTAATTAGGTCATCATCCCCAAATACTCTCCACTCAGGACCAAGATCTGGTGTGTGATCAGCTAGAACCTCACCAGTCTCAATACATATATACTCTCCTCTCTTCTCATCATAGATTATGGACTCAGGTGAACACATGATATCACCTTATGAAGAGTTCTTCATATTGCCTTAACTCAACATCATTTGAAGGTCTTATTACTATATAGGGCGACCTAACAGGACCTATTACATCAACAACCCTACCAATTAGCTTACCCCTAGAATCATATACTCTTACACCAATTCTTGGAGGTCTTGAACCCAATACCTTAGCTATAAGCTTACCAGAAGTAGATCTATGAAGGTAATAAGCAATACGTCTCACTTATGAGACACCATATAGACATTTTTATAAAAGTAGTTATAAAGGTGTAAATAAGTAAGACTGGTATGTCTTAATTTATGTATGAAGATGTTGCTAAGTAATACGTACGTGGGTACTGAAGTGAATTAACAGATGGAGCTATACAGGTTAGCTTCTTAGCTTAAGTAATACTTCTGCGATCTTCTTGACGAGGATGTTTTTACTGATATCCTTCTTTAATCTTACTATGGCGTACCAACCATTGCTAACATACCAAACTCTAGGGTACTTCTTACCTTCGATAATTTCAACCTCACATTCGGGATCTATATTCCTACAGGCAAGCTCTAGATCCTTAGGATCCACCTTTTCTAAGGCTAAACTTAAAGGTACCCTCCTGCCTAATCTTCTGCTTAACTCTCTCTTAAAATACTCAGGCCATATAATTACCTCCTTTACAT
>CAZUAD010000012.1:21940-22874 GCA_964618155.1 uncultured Desulfurococcaceae archaeon | reverse complement strand
CCCGTAGAGCTTCATAGTCTTCACATGAATTCTACATAGATCCTTCATGATCCCGAGTAAGCCTATCTTACCTATTATAACTAATCTAAACACCTCATTCTCTTCTTGGAGCTTTAATACTCCGCATTTAAACTCTACTAAACTAACTCTGAACCTTACTACTTCCCGTAATACCGCTATCTTGCTTGGTGCCTCTGGCTCTAGTTTTTGTATAGACTTAAACTAGTAAGGTTAACAAGGTATCTCTATCAATAACATGTAGAAACTCCCCCTGACTATAGATACGCTCCTCCAGCATGTTCCTATAGTCTTTGTTATACCTATGACTAAGTTTATGCCAACACTTAGTAGTGTTTCCAAGAGACTCTTTAACCTTCTTGATATTGACTACTATTCTTACTTTACCAAAAAAACCTATAGCCAATGATGTTATAAAAGAAAAGCTCACAATTACTATGAATAATACCCTGCCTAAATCTCCATACTATAATAAAATCTTTAGAGTTTTCTTTAATACTAGGTAGACTTGAAATTTTTAACTTTTACTCTTGCTATATTAACACTAATATGTCCATTGTATTTATACTGTAGACTAACATTAGATCCTTCTCAATAACCATGTATTTTGCTGTTGCCCCTATCTTCTAAAAGCATAATTTATATGGCATTAGTGTTTACTGTAATTAAAACCAAAGAAAGTATCAGTAGCACTAATTATAACAGTTAAATTAATTTAAAGTTGTACTCACTTCCGCGGCAGCTGTCCCATATGCTAAATATACACCAGATAACGGGTATGAAATCTATACCTAACTGTCCTGGTCTCTCATCAATTAGTAGGACATTTCCTTCTAAGTGCCGACCTCCGGGGCCGGAGGTCTCAGGTTTAAATCTCCGGCAGACCCGCCACTGAGGCTTTTGGAGTCTTCATGAT
>CAZUAD010000012.1:7476-21930 GCA_964618155.1 uncultured Desulfurococcaceae archaeon | reverse complement strand
ATGATGCAACTTAATTTATTTTTCTCTAACCTCAATCATGTGGGGCATAGCTAGTATTGTGGATTACGTGTTTCTTGATCTCATTATCAATTTCCTCTCCCACTCCCGGAATGTTATTTCAAAAGTTTCGAAGAAGCCTTGACGACCTAAGATAGCGACGTCAGAGGCGATATATTCTTAAAAGCTAGGGAACCATAGTGCCTCTTAGCTCCTCTACTGATATTTTTACTTGCTTCTTGATGTAGGCTTTTACATAGCCCCCTATGCCAGCTAGGTACGCTTGTTCAGTATCCTTCAGATCTATCCCGATATCTTCTGCGATACTTATGTGAAGAGGCTTATAGTAGCACCACTATCTACTAGAGCATGAATAACAGCCCTCTCCTTACCCTCAATCACTACTGGTACGTCGTAAATAAGGAGCCTATCAATAAAAACCAAGACGTTAACCATTAAATCCATTGACTTAGGCTACCTTCCCTCCTTGAGAAACTCCTTTAAGACTCTCCCTACCTTCTCAGAATAATTGTCAAGCACTTCGCTAATACCTTTAGAGACACTAATTCTCTTAAACCCAAATAGCTTCTCTACAGCATCCTTGGATAGACGAGGCCTTATAACATCACTAGGCATAGATATCTACCATACAATATTATAGCTTATAGAGTCCGTTAACTTTTCTTAACACTATAGATACATCTACTCAGACCAAAACCTACAAAGAAAAACACTAAGATTTCGCAATAATAATAATAATAACTTGCGTCTGCTAAAACCATTACTATAATAAAACCACAAAATTATAGTGGCGGGCCTGCAGGGATTTGAATCTGGAGCCATTGGCTCAGGAGGCTGGCCTTTAAAAGCCTCTATCTCGCAAACTGATTATGTTCTGGGTAGTTAGGCATGGTTTTCATACCTACTACCTAGTAATATGGGGCAATAAGTTTTGAAGAAAAAAGTTAGCACCACAGTAAAATGATTTTGCAGGGATGCCTAAGGTTATAATTGCTCTCCAATAGTATGGCATAGTAGGTATTGACAATAATAGGATAGCTAAGGCTGATGTGTGTATGCTACTATAAATCTTTTAGATAATGATTATAGCCTCCTCTAGGCAGGCTTGAGTAAGAGGGAAAGACTTTACTTTTACGGATATCGTAATGTTCTAGGGTAAGACTTGATAAAGAGACAGGGTATTTTAGCCCTTAATACCAGTATTAAATCTAGGAGGTGAGCATTTTAGCTACTTCAGCTCTAAAAAGGGCTTTACAGCTGGCTAAGCCTAGTGAGCTAGATAGGGTCCTGCCAGGTTGCTGGGCTGCTATAGTAAATGGGCACGTGATTGCTTGGGCTCGTACTCTAGAAGAGCTACGTGGAATAATGACCCGGAAAGGTTACAAGAAAGATGAGTATGGAGTGATTAAGGTTCCAAGACATGATCTACTAGTCGTCTAAATCCCACCATCATTTAAGCTTTATCTAATGGGAGGCCTTAGGTAATGAGTGTTACTCAAGGTGCTTTAAGGGAGAAGGTATTCCCATATGTCTTGTACGAGGAAAATCCTACCCCATTAAGAACCGTAATAGTGGAGTACGAGCTTATTTAAGCTCGTCGATGAAAAAAGGTCTTAGTATTTTTGAGCCTCAGGTATTTAGTATGGAGCTTACATCATAATTGGTTAGGAGAAAACTAGGGCTGTAGCCGAGAACTGTACGGTGTAGGATATCTCCCAGCCCTATATCTAAACTATGGGCCATTAGGTATCTGGAACGGAATGACGTTCAGCAACATATTTACGGGAATCACCTCATTAATATAGCTAAAATACGGGAATTGAGTACAGTCAGTAATACGAAGATGTAGGGTTAAGGTGAGAGTGAGGATGATGTTTAAGCACGAAACATAACCTCATGATTAACACCATTATATGTTAATTATGTAGTGCAAGTTATGTATGGAATTGCAATATTTCATACCTGATCATCTAATGTTGACTTAGGCTTAATCTTTCTTATGGATGTGCGAATATCCAAGTCCTTGTTCTTATGATCTTGTAGCCGAGTTCTTTATAGATGTTTACAGCAACTCTATTACCCCTCTCTGCTTGGAGACCTGCAAAAGCTCTTGAGGATATCGCCTCCCTAGTTAATGCTGATACAACAGCTTTAGCGTAACCTCTACCCCTGTACTTCCTCCTTGTGAAAACCCCACCAATTATGTGAATTTCTGGAAGGGTTACATATCTAGCAGCAACCGATGCTAATATGTCATTAACAATCACACCATAGTGTAAGTACTCATTAAGAATTCTCCTAGCCTCATCTAGACTTATGCTAACTCCCCTCTCCACCTCTAAATCCCTGTAAAGCTGTGCATGCTCTTCCCCTAACCTTACGGCTAACCTCTCAAGAGGGCTGGGCCTAAAGCTTTCACTATCACATATCATGTCGTGAAATTCACTGATGTGAATCTCCTTAAAACCAAGATATTTAAGGTGTTCTATAACCTCATCTAGTATGGAATTAACGTAATTACCATGTAGCTGTACGTTAGCTCTCTTACTCGGTCTAATAACTATCTCAGATATTACCTCACTAATCGGGTTCCAAATATGTACCTCATAAACATCCTCTATGGTAAATTTACCACCATACCTTATGAGAACGTAAGATTCGACGTTCTCCTGAATTAGTAATTCTAAGTTGTGGGGTTCACGCATTAAGTAGTAAATAGAGTAACAATGAGCTGAAAGAGGGTCATCCCTACATAGCCTATAAAACTTATTAAGAAGTTCACGTTTAACTAGTACTTCATGCCCTCTTAACCTAAGTATTTTACTCATTAAGCTAACCTCGTAATTTACTTATACTTGAGCATTGATACATTTCGTAAGTAAGCTATATAAGGCCTCCCTATCCTTCATACCCTTACCTATAGCACTACATAATTTTCGTAGGCACTCATAAGGTAGTGTAGAGTCTGGGAACTCATTAAGATACCTAATCCATCTAGGGTCATTACAGAATCTTAATCCTTCATCAACTCTAGCCCTTATATGTGCTTCACTAACTTCATAGCCTTGATACCTATACTCTATCTCCCTTAACTCATGGAATAGAACATATTCCTCAAAAACCTTTAACCTCTCAGAAAGCCATATCTCATTTAAAGGTATGCTAAGCTTATCAGCAGCTGGAGGGCTAATTACCTTACCACGATACATAACACGATAGCATGCATTATAATCCTTAATAATATCATGAGGTACGTACCTAACCTTCCAACCAAAACTCCTTATTAGCTTAAGTAAATCATTGATCAAGGAACCCACCGTCTTATAGATATAATACCTCAATTTCCTAGAATGTTTAACCTAAATAAATTACCAAATTAAAGCTTACTCCTAGATTCTCAATATACAACATATAGTTGTTGAAATGAAGACGTTAATTAAACATATATCATTATGTTATAGAGGTATGTGCAATTAATAATTCCTTAACTATGGCCTACACATCGATATATCTATATACTTCTATCGGTGATATGTATAGATTGACCTCTACCCACTCTCTCTTCTTTAACTCTATGTACGTCTCTAATAATTCACGTGGGAATATAGGTCTTAAGAAGTCACTATCTGATTCCAGCTCCTCAATGGCTTCCATTAAGCTTCCTGGTAGTTGCTTAATTCCTAAGGACTCCCTCTTACTTGGTGGCATAGCGTAGACATTTTCGTCTATAGGGTCTCCAGGATCAATCTTTCTTCTGATACCGTCTAGACCTGCTGCTAGTATCGCTGAGAATGCTAGGTAAGGATTACTTGATGGATCTGGTGGTCTAAACTCTACCCTCTTATCCTTATCACTACGATGATATACAGGCACTCTTACACAAGCACTCCTATTGGCCCTACTCCAAACAATGTATACAGGCGCCTCATACCCAGGTACTAATCTTTTATAGCTATTTACTGTTGGAGCAACTATCGCTGCTAATGCTCTAGCGTGGTCTAGGAGCCCCCCTATGAAGTACCTGCCTAGTTGACTTAATTCAGCATACTCGTCGTTAGGGTCATAGAATAGGTTCTCACCATCATTAATACCGAACAAGCTTACGTGCGTATGCATACCACTACCATTATCTCCATATAACGGTTTAGGCATGAATGTAGCAACCATACCATACTTAGCTGCAACATTCTTAACAACGTACTTCAACGTTACCACAGCATCAGCAGCACTTACTAAATCCCTAAACCTGAAGTTAATCTCACTCTGGCCTGCTGTAGCAACTTCATGATGGTGGCACTCAACCTTAATGTTAAAGTAATCTTCAAGAATCTCAGCAGCTTCAGCTCTAACCCTATAGACCTTATCTGTAGGTGTTGTTGGGTAATAGCCTTCCTTAAACATTAATGTAGGAGAACGTCTTGACCAGGGGGCTTCGGCTGAGTGAATTCTATAGAATATTCCTGAGAATGGGTTAGTGATATCAACTTCAACTGAGTCAAATATGAAGAACTCAACTTCAGGACCGAAGTAGGGTTTATAGCCAGCACTCTCAGCGTAACTTATAGCCCTTTCAGCTACATACCTAGGATCCTTAATGAACCTACCCTTACCGTAAGTATCATATATCCTCGATATGAATCTAGCTCTTAAACCTAAACCATTACTCCAAGGTATGATAGCGAAGGTCTCAGGAACTGGAACTAATACTAAGTCACTCTCATCAATCTCCTTAAACCCCCTAATACTACTACCATCAAGCTTACCGAAACCCCTAGTAAATGAATCCTCATTTAACCTACTAGCAGGTACTGTAACAGATCTTAACCTACCATCTAAGTCAGTAAAGTGAAGTTCTACCCACCTAACCTTCCTCTCCCTCATCAAAGCCAATACGCTATCAACTTCATGCAACACCTAAGTTACACCTAAGGAATTAAGTAAATAAAACAATATATTAAATTAATCAAAATAATAGTAAAACATATGTTAAAGATAATAATTTGGCTCAATTACTTTGTCAATTGGAGTAATTTATGATATGTTCTGCTTAGCTAAATCTAGTGTAATGAGATGCGATATTAAGTCTATGTACCAACATGGTTCGGATCTCCAATGAATCGAAATTGTGGTTCACCAAGTCGAAGGTGGTACTCCATCACATTCTCTATATAACTTTTTCTGAACTTGGACAATCAGAGGACTATTTCGTGTACGACCATATCTAAGACATACATACTATCACCTAGGTGTAGAGGTTGGGTAGTGATATATACCTACTATTTCTTGATGGTAGTGAATGTTCTGAGGACAATACCAGGGATAAAGATGAAGATGAATCAAACGTAGAGATTAAGGAGTTAAAGACTAAGGATAAGGAAAGAATTAGGAGATTTATAATTGATGAACTCATAGCATCATTAAAGGACTTCTATGGACCTCATGAGGAGGAAGTAGTAAATGTCATAGCTGATGAGGTAACAGCACTCATTGATAGTATAATAATGAAGTCAGGTAAGGATAATAAAACACGTACTAGGATGAGTAGTGATTCAATATACAATAGCATAGCATCATCAGCTATAATGATACTAAGAATGAGAGATATAGACTACCCACAACTAAATGAAGCAGATCTGATGCCAATAATAAAAAGCATAATAAAAAATACATTAAAAACATTTAAACTTTAACATTAGAGAGCACAATCGTCATCATCCATTCTGTCGCCAAGAGGCTCAATAACGCCCATAACGGCTAGGATCGTTAGTGCTGCAAGAGCTAAGGGTACTAGTGACCTGGTAGTTTTAAGAGCCTTAACCAACCTATATAGGATTGAGGGATCCATGTATTACACCAAAACCATACTTCGACTAGAAGCTGAAGAAATTTCCTGTAAGTCGTCACTTGAAGTTTTATGACCCTAAAACAAATATGTTAGTGGAGAGAGGAATTAGGATATATGAGGATTGGTGCTGAGGTACTTGAGGCGTTTTATGGTGCTCGTGTGATAGGTAGGTATGCTATAGCTAAGCACCTATCCGATACTCTAGGTATTAGTGAGCGCTTCGCCTTAAAAAAGCTTCGAACTATAGAGAAAATTAAGGATCTTAAGTTCACAATAGAGTACCCATTAAGAGCATTTCGACTAAAGAGAGTAGCTGTATTCGTGACCAATGAGGAAAAAATAAAGAAGTTCATAGAGGAGGTAAGAACTAGTGAAGCGTACCCCTTCATAAGATCAGTATTACTTCTAATCCCTGTAGGTGCAGCAGCAATCTACAACGTTCCTGAAGAGGTTGATGTAAGAAACTTATCATTACCTAAGGACTCATATATAATTGAATATAATGATGTCTTAAGGAACATGACGAACCTAAGGTTGTATGGGGAGGATTCAATATTTGATGTAGGTGTAGCGACATCTAAGAGAAATCTATCGCTTCTACTTCAAAAAATTGAAGAGTCTTTAAATGATCAAGAGCTAATTAACGAAACTGAACGATACGTTGAGATGTTACTAAAACTTAAGCATAGGTTTGATTGGGCTGATTTAGCGATAATTAAGGAATTAGAGAAAAACCCTTTACTTAGTATTGAGGATATTGTAAGTACTTTGAAAATATCTTTCCATAAAGTGAGAAAACACTTAAATAAGCATATAGTTCCTGTTCTAAGAGGTCTTAGGTTAAAGAGAACTCCAGTTTCTAAGAAATTAGGTGTCTACTTATTTCTTACTGGTAAGAGTTATAGTGTTGAAGTTCTATATGCTGTCTGTAGGCAGCTCGTTAGGCATCCTCTGGTTTTAGGTGCCGGTATTAATCTTCATAGTAGGGAATTCATTCTTCAGATTGTTGTTTCAACTCAGATAGCTCGTGATATTATTGATTACTTCAGGTCGTTGCTTTATGAGCTTGATTTTGAATTTATCAACGCATTTATGGGGGTAGTTACAGCAGCCTTTACCCTACCTTACGCTAAGTTTAAGGAGTATGTTCCCAAGGTTAAGTGGATTTGGCGTAGGAGGGGTGAGGTTAAGGAAAATATTAAAGAAGCTGATGAAAGAGGTAATTTGAGTTAAGGATTAATTTCTTTCTCACTTAGTGCACTAGGGGTTTGGGTATAGATGCTTAATAGGAGATGCTGGTATCGTATTACCGCATCTTGTCTCCTAGCTTTACTGACATATATACTGCTAGCTTCGATGATCGTTTCACTTAGTAGTAATTACGTCTTGTATGTTCTCGGTGATCCCTCATGCCCTGCTTGTGCTGCATTAAAGACATTCCTGGATAAAGAGGGTTTACCCTACATCTTCTGCCCACTTTATGGTAATTATTCATGTGCATTTAGCTTCTCCATACTCATAGAATCTTATAACTTACCGCCATATATACCGACTACCCTTGTAATATCTGATGACTGCGTTAAGGCCATAGTTATTGGTGCTGTTAGGAATGTTAAGTTCTGGGAGTCATTGGCTTCATCTAAGGTTAAGGATTACGTTCCTGTTTATATGGGTAGGAAGTTAAAGATGAAGTTAAATGTAAGCCCTAAAGCATTGCTTTCACAGTTAATACCTAACACATCTATACTAAAGCATTTAACTAAGGTATCCTCAACTAGTGCTAGCGGAGGAGCTAGTAGCACTGCTTCTCCTATACCTTTAGGTCTTATAGCTACGTTAGCTGGTTTAGCGTTAAGCGATGCTATAAATCCATGTGCTACATACATATATGTATTATTACTAACAGCATCAGCTTTAACAGCTATGAGGAGTAGGCGTAAGCGTATTCTCGTAGGTACCAGTACTGCTTTCATACTAGCTGTCTTCGTAGGCTACTACATGTTAGGTGTAGGGTTGATTAAGGTCATGGGATACGTACCTCCATGGGCTCTCTCATTAATAGCGATAGCCTTTGGAGTATGGGTAATCTTAAGCGCATTAACAGAAAAGTCCAGGGTATTAGCTAAGACATCCCTACTAAACATGGTTAGGAAAGCTAAAACATCAATAATAATGTCTGCAGTACTTGGCTTCATAATAACCTTCACATTACTACCATGCTCATCAGGTCCTTACGTAGTTTTTACAGGATTAATAGCTAAGTACCCACTCACAACATCACTATCACTACTAGCCCTCTACAACTTAATATTCGTATCACCATTAATCTTAATAACATTATTGGTCGCTAATATCATGAAGGTTAGAAAGGTTCATGAAATGATAGTTAAGTACAACAAGCATTTCTCTATTATCGCAGGCATAATATTAATAGCTATTGGCATATACGTACTATTCATGCATTAGCTTCACTAAGTTAAGCCTTACCTACCTCTACAATACGTTATGTATAGATATGTTAATGAGGTGGTATAGAGAACTGCAGTAACCCTTAAGGGAAGCTCTAACTCCACCTCTAATAGGTATCCACCAATACCTCTACCTATAGTTGTTGATATAGTTCTTGATAGGTTTACTACGGTTAATGCTCTACCTCTATAGGTCTCGGGCATTAGTGACATTAGGAATGACGTAAAGAGAGGTGATGCAACATTCATTAATATGGTTCTTGAGATATATATTACTGATGCTATAACGTAATTGTTTACTAAGGTCATAGCTATTAAGAGGGGTATGCTTGTCAAAGATATAAGAACATAAGCTCTGAGAGATCCTCCTAAGATCTTGCTTGCCTTAGGCATAAATAGCATTAGTAGCGCCATAATTAGGGATTCAGTACCATAGAGAGTACCTAGTTCGCCACTACCGATACCATACTTAAGTATGAAGTAATAGCTAATGTTATGGATGGAAATAGCAGCTCCAAGACCTATCAAGGCTTCAGCTAATGAGACTTTAGCTACATTAGTTAGTAAATCTCTGGGTAAGTCTTTGAAAGAACTTGTAATTCCTAGATTCTTTCTTGAAGGTGCTTGACTTACCTCCTTAACACCTTTTAACGTTATTAATGATGGTGGTAGTAAGGCTACGGCTAGCCCCATCACTATGGTGTAGGCTGATAACATATCTATCTTCGTATACGACGAGATAAGTGGAGGTAGCCATCCCACATAGCTTCCTAAGGCATGACCCAATGTGTTTATTGCTATATAGGATGAGTATGCATAATCATATTCCTTCCTACTAACAACTCTACTAACTAAGACATCAAGAGCTATTTGCTCTATCCATAATGAACTACCCCTAATAGCTGCTGACAGGAATATTAGCTCTTTAACCCTCGTAAGAAGTAGTGAAAAACCTAGCGTAGCTGTTATTAAGGTTATTGACACCATCCTAAGAGCTCCGTATCTATCAACAAGCCATCCAGCGAAGGGTAATGACGCTATTGACGATATACCTAATACACTACCTAATAAACCATATTCTAAAGGTGTAAATCCTATCTCCTTAAGGTAAGGTGCTATAATCACCCATAGAAGTGAGAATAGAGCTGAAGTAATAGCTAAGTATAAGACCAAACCTCTAGGCAGTATCTTAAATCCTCTCAATAGCTCACTCATAAGGTCTTAACACCTATTCATCAACTCTAATCTTAACGTATCTATGCACACCCTTATAAGCAATTAATTAAAGTAAAGTAGGTGGTTTAATAATTAACTAGAAAGAAGTTTTAACGTTAAGTAAGGTACTTTAAAAGAGTTTAGTAGAGTTACTTACGGTGTGTGAATGGTTAAGATACCTAGAGCCTTAACCATAGCAGGTTCAGACTCAGGTGGAGGTGCAGGTATTGAGGCAGATTTAAAGACATTTGCTGCTTTAGGCGTTCACGGCATGGCTGCAATAACGTCAGTAACAGCCCAGAACACTCTCGAGGTTAGACTTGCCTATGACTTACCACCCGAAGTAGTTGTTGCTCAAATTGAGGCTGTAGCTGACGATATAGGTGTTGATGCTGCAAAGACTGGTATGTTAAGTAATTCAGGAATAATAGAGGCTGTAGCTAGGACTGTAAAGAAGTATGGCTTCCCATTAATAGTGGATCCCGTAATGATAGCTAAGTCAGGTGCTCCACTTCTAAGACCTGAAGCTATGGACTCGCTCATAAAGTTCATAATACCTATAGCGTATATAGTAACACCAAATAGGTATGAGGCTGAGAGACTAACTGGTATTTCGATTAAGTCCTTAGATGATGCTAAGAAGGCGGCTAAGTACATCGTTGAGGAGCTTGGAGCTCATGCAGCAATAGTTAAGGGAGGTCATTTAGATGGTGATTACTCCGTCGATGTCCTATACTATGAGGGAAGGTTTAAAGAGTTTAGAGCTCCTAGAATTACTGATGGCTGTTACCACGGAACCGGATGTGCTTTCTCAGCAGCTATAACTGCTGAAATAGCTAAGGGTAAGAACATTGATGAAGCAGTAAGGATTGCCAAAGAGTTCATAACTAAGGCAATAAACTACGGATTGAAGGTAGGGCATGGCCACTGCCCTGTTAATCCTATGGCATGGATTGAAATACCCGCCAATAAGTGGGCAATTTACGAAAGAATGGTTAAAGCATTAGAAATTATTGAAGAAAATAGTGAGTTAATAAATCCTTACATACCTGAAGTTCAAATGAACCTTGTTGAGGCATTACCCCTACACTATGCTAAGGATATTAATGACGTAATGGGGGTTCTAGGACGTATAGTTAGGTATGGTAATAAAGTAAAGCCTGTAGGTCCGCCAAGCTTTGGTGCTTCATCACACTTAGCTAGAGCTGTACTAAAGATTATGGAGTATAAACCAAGCCTTAGAGCTGCACTGAATATTAAGTATGATGAGAGAATACTAGAGGCTGCTAGGAAGTTAGGCCTTAAGATATCATTCTACGATCGTAGGAGAGAACCTCCTGAGATTAAAATTAGAGAAGGAGCTACGATCCCATGGGGTATTGAAGAAGCTATTAAAAGATTAGGTGGTGAGGTACCGGACATAATATATCATTTAGGAGATATAGGTAAGGAGCCTATGATAAACATATTTGGAGAAGACTCCTTAGATGTTGTTAAGAAGTTACTTAAGATATTAAGGTATTTAAGTGAGGAAAGAACTCGCTGAGGAAGCTATATTAGGTCATTAAACCTGAAGTAGAGGGTAATTAGGTTTTCTTAACAAACAATTAAATATCTCCTAAGCGTATAAGTACCTTGCTCTAGGGTCTGAGTATGAAGGCTGAAGTTGTTGTTGAGGATCAAGATCTTGGTGATTTAAGATTCGTATTATTGACTAAGAACTTAGCTGAGAAGCTTGATGTATGTCCGGGATGTAGGGTTACTATTGAAGTTAATGGGAGGAGATTAACGGTATTTGCAGGGATTATTAGAGGGGATAAAAACTCCGTAGTAATGTCTAAGTCACTATATAAGCTACTTGGAGAGCCTAAGATAGTTGATGTACAGCCCTACTTGACACCCCCATCAGTCTGGTATATAAAGAAGAAGTTAAAGGGGGGTAAGTTAAGTTATAAGGAAATATATGCGATAATTAAGGATGTTGTTGACGGAGTATTAACAGACGTTGAAATTGCTGCATTCATATCAGCTCAGATGAGTGTTGGAATGGATACCGAAGAAATGGTTTATTTGACTAAAGCCATGGTTGAAACAGGTAGAAGGCTTGAATTCGATGAGCAGGTATTTGATATACATTCGATAGGTGGTGTTCCAGGTAATTCTAAGGTATCCATGGTTGCTGTACCCATAATAGCTTCAGCAGGTATATTCATACCTAAAACATCATCAAGAGCTATAACATCACCAGCAGGTACAGCTGATACTATGGAGGTTTTAGCTAGAGTTGAATTCACTGTTGATGAGGTGTTAGAGCTGGCTAAGAGGGTCAACGGATTCATAATATGGGGTGGTACATTAAACCTTGCTCCAGCTGATGACATACTAATAAGGGTTGAGCATGTCCTTAGAGCTGATCCACTTTCACAGATGATAGCCTCAATACTTTCTAAGAAGCTGAGCATGGGTGTTCAACATCTACTTATAGATATACCTGTAGGACATGGCGCTAAGGTAGAGAGCTTAGAGAAAGGCAGGGAGTTAGCTTCACTCTTTACGCAGGTAGGGCAAGGACTAGGTCTAAGCATAAGGTGTGCACTAACTTATGGAGGTCAGCCTATAGGATACGCCATAGGTCCTGCACTTGAGGCTAGAGAAGCCATAGAGACATTACTAGGTAAGGGTCCTATGTCGGTTACGGAGAAGGCTATATCGATCGCGGGTTTAGTACTTGAGATGGCCGGCGTTGCACCTAAAGGTGCTGGTAGAGAGGTTGCTAGGGACATATTAAATTCAGGTAAGGCTTACCAGATGTTTAGGAGAATCGTAGAAGCTCAGGGAGGAAATCCTGATGTAAGACCTGATGATATACCTATTGGTAAGCATAAAGTTGAGTTAAAAGCTCCTATGGACGGTTACATTACAGGAGTATTCAACCAAGCTATAACTGCCATAGCTAGAGCTGCTGGTGCACCACATGATAAATGTGCTGGCGTTAAACTCCATGTTAAGAAGGGGCATAAGGTAAAGAAAGGTGATGTGATTATGGAGATCTACAGTAACTCTAGTGTAAGGCTTGAGGAGGCACTAAAGATCGCCTCAAAACTTAAACCTATAACTATTGAGGGTATGCTGCTAGAGACTTACCCTGAGGAGTTATAGGCATAGTACTCTTAAACTGGGTAGTCTAGGACTACTGGTGTGTAAGGTATTGGGGAAGTAGTAATAGTAACACATACAGATCTAGATGGTGTAGCCTCAGCTGCACTAATAGCTAGGAAGTTGGGAGGTTATGATAGGATATACTTCGCACAACCCCATCAGCTATACGCAGTATTAGGTAGGGTGCCAAATAAGGCACATGTTTACATAGCTGATTTAGGGCTAAATAACCTCATAATGGATAAGGTAATTAATCAATTAAGAAGAATAATATCATCAGGAGGTATTGTTAAATGGTTTGATCATCATTTATGGGATGAAGATTGGATCAAAAGTGTTAAGTCTGTAGGTGTTGAATTGTACATTGATAGAAGTACATGTGCCGCAGGTGTTGTTGCTAAGTACTTAGGCGTTGAAGGGGAAGGAGTTAATGAGTTAGTTAAGGCTGCATGTTCATTAGATTTGTGGAGGTTTGACTTTTGGTTAGGTAGCTTTCTAGGTAAGATTGTAGGTTTTAGGGGTGGTTCTAAGTGGAAGGAGTACGTGGTTAGAAGGTTAATTAACTTTAAGGGTAGTCTTGACGATGATCTTTTAGCGATAGTTGAGGAAGAGGTTAGTAAGGAATTAAGGCTATTTTCTCAAGCGATTAGGAAAGCGTTAGTTAAGAATTTTAAGGACATTAAGTTGATAGGTTATTTTAAGGGTAATGAAGAGCATGTTACATCATACATAGCTCACATACTATTGAGTAGGTTCAACGCTGATATAGCGGTAATTTGTAGGAATGCTTCAATTAGCTTAAGAAGTAAGAAGTACAATGTTAGGGAGTTAGCTAAAATACTAGGAGGTGGCGGTCATCCGCAAGCAGCTGGTGCACCATTAAGACCGCCAATTTACATAAGAATACTCTCAATGCTTGGTCTAAAGAGACTTCATCTAAATTGGTGTTTAAATAAGGTAATTGAGGGACTAAGAAGCTTAGGAGGACATTTGAACAAGATTAGTGAGTAAGCATCTAGTTAATAATAAAAACTACGACAGAACATAATGTTGAGAGATATTTAAGGAGATGTCCTTTATGACTAAGAAGAAGGTACTAGAAAGATTAAAGCGTAAGATAACTGTTGAGAATTTATGGCTTTACGTTATCGCATCATTACTTAAGGGACCTACGTATGCTTACGATATAAGGAAAAGAATTAGAGAATTGTTTGGATTTGACCCCTCACCCATAACGCTCTATGCTGTGGTCTATAAGCTTAAGAGGGAGGGATTTATCAAGATAGTCTCAGAGCAGCCTAAAACCTATGGCGCTACTGAGGAAGGTATTAGAACTTTAAGGGAGGCATTAGAGATTATGGAGGATAATATGGGTAAGCTTAAGAAGTTAATTGAAAGTCTAAGTAAAAAGTAGGAATGTAGGAATGGAGATAGTAGGTATAGATCTAGCGGCAAAACCCACTAGATGTTCAGGTTATGCAGTCATAAAAAGGATAAATAATTCGTATATAGTTAATGAACTCGCATGTCTCTACTTAGACGATGATATCATAGGTAAGATAGCTAATCTAAAACCCTACGTAGTCGTTATTGATGCACCAATAATGCGTGAGCCTAAGATGAGAGATGTAGATAGGTTGATGATTAAACTAGGCTTTAAAGTATTTCCACCATCATTTTCGTGGATGAAAGAGCTTAGTAGAAGAGCTTATGCATTGGTTAATAGGATCTCACATTATGGGATTAAGG
>CAZUAD010000012.1:4604-7466 GCA_964618155.1 uncultured Desulfurococcaceae archaeon | reverse complement strand
ATTGCAAGAGAAGGGGAATAAAGGTCTTAGAAACACATCCTAGAAGCGCACTTAGGTCCTCCGGCCTAGACGATGTTATTACTCTATGCGCTAAGCTTAATGTCTCCATAGCCTCTCCTATGATTGAGAAGGTGAAGAGAAGTAGAGATCTAAGGGATGCACTCATATCTGCCTTAGTAGGGTTATGCTACATAAGAGGTGACTGCTTAAGGGTTGTAAGAGGACGTGAGGGGGTTATCTACTTAATATCTAGGCTTCCAACGTAACCTGGGAAACAATAAATAGATTTCTGTTAATTATGTTAATGTGATCTGAGTTGAATATAGGTTTTTACATTGAAGCCCTATTCCATGATAACTACCTATCTGAGGGTGTTATCGCTGCCATACTATTAGCATACGTTCTGTCCGTAGTTTATGGAACTAAACTTACTTATAGCCTAATGAGGTCTAAGGGTATGCCGCATAATGTTGCTGTTTACTATAATAGGAAGCTAATTCACATACTAGCTGGAGGTGTAGTAGCTCTTCTTGTACCAATAGTATTTACAGGAGCCCTCATACCTTTAATACTAGCTTTAATTCTCGCACTACTTACTTACCTACCTCATAAGAGCGGTAGACTTATGTATTGGTTTCAGGTTGAGGAAAACATGTATGAAGTTAACTTCTGCTTAATGTGGGGTATCGTGATTACATTGTCATGGCTTATATTCAAGACACCCATATATGGAGTCCTACCTATCTCCTTCATGGCCTTCGGAGACGCTGTAACAGGTATCGTAAGGAATGCTTTATTTAAACGTAGAACTAAGCACTGGATAGGTAATTTAGCTATGCTATCACTGTCATTACCCTTAGGGCTGTATTTTGCAGGAATAAGTGGTGCGATAGCAGGAGCTGTAGCTTCAATCGTGGAGAAGTTTGAACGAAATCCTATAGATGATAACGTACTGATAAGTTTAACGAGTTTTACCATATTATTGATATCAGGGCTTCTCGGAATGCTTTAAGCTTAAGACAGAAACTTGGAGCTTTAAGATAGGATCCTATATCTCTGTTTCACTCGGGATGTAGGTTATTACGACACCTTGTACCTTACTAGCCCACCACCTAAGATATTCCTGCATTGATGCTCTTTCACTAGGACTTATGTTGAACTTTCTTCTAGTCCATTCGACTTCAACTTCAGTTATCTTACCATCACCCTTACCTGCAGCTAATCTTATGAAGGCTTCAACCTCAGCTAAGGAGTACCATCGGGTTATGTCAACAATCTTATCTATAATCTCACTACTTACCTTAATTTTATATCTATTAATATGTCTTAGAATAGCCTTCCTCCTCATATCTCTGTCAGGATAGCCTAGTACCATCATAACGTCAATCCTGCCTGGTCTAAGTATTGCTGGATCTATAAGGTCAGGGTTATTAGCTGTTAATATTGTGAATGGTCTATCAGGTCTTTGTAGATGGTAAAGAACAGTCGAGATTTCACTAATATGGGCTTCATGTATGGTGTACTTTCTTGACGAAATAAATTCTGCATCATCAATTATTAGGGCAATTTCCTTCCTTCTCTTAATTACCTGCTGGAATATTGCATTGAGCATTTTCTCAGTTGCTCCATACCACATAGACCTATATGTTTGAGGTCTTAACTCAACAACCTTAAGTCCTAAAGCTGAGGCGAGAGCTTCAGCCATGACGGACTTACCAACACCTGGAGGTCCTGTAATGAATGCACCTCTTGCAGCAAAGGGCATACCTCTCTTTATCGGGTTTATTATTGCTACTTCGATATCCTCTATAATCTTAGATGGTAGATCCTCAAGCTTCCATTCAGGTATTCTAACAGGTATTTTAACCTCCTTATACTCGCTACCATCAGAAATAACGGCCTTTATTTCCTCAACACCGTAGACCTTGTTATTCAGTATTATTATGGCTAATGGTGGGTAAAGTCTCATTGACTCTATTATCCCAGAATACCTCATTCCAGAGTAGCTTATCCTAGTCTTTAACTCCTCCCATAAGTTCCTCATGACCTTATTAACGGACCTTTTAAGAGCCTTAATACTTACTTCTGGGTTAACGGTGATTAGTATTGGTCTAGCACCTGTTGAGAGCCATTCAGCACCTTTACTAAATGTTATTGCAGCAGAGAGTAGTTTAGGGTTTTTAAATCCCTTAACAGCCATAATAACTACACTATAGTCAGGATTTCTAGAAACTATCTTAGCTATGAGATTAGTCGCTATTATCATGGGTGAAAACGATATATCACTATCCCTTAACTTACCTTTAGCCTTAATCTTCAATATGAATCTATACTTAAGGTCATCTATGTCCTTAATTTCATCTCTAAACTTACTTAGACTTGCGAGTAGTCTATAGCCTAGATATGAATCTCTAGGCTTAACTGATGCTATGTAGAGAGTTCTTACATTCCTATATAGGTTACTCCATAGCACTTTAACGTCAGCTAATACTCGTTCCACCTCAGCACCCGCACTAATGCTGTTTACTGAAAAATTAAAGGTGTCTACTCAATAGCTTGATTAACTGAAGGAAGTACTTAATCGGTGCCTGTTTGTCATCATAGTAGTCAGTGGGTAGGCGGCTCCCTCATCCATGAGATCAACTACTTTAAGTACTTATAAAATTAAATTTCAGTTCCTAAGACTATGCTGGGGATACTATGTACTTAATGTTCATGAGACACGGAAAGGCTGAAGAGAAGAAGCCAGGTATGAGTGATGAGGAGAGGCACTTAACTGATGAAGGTAGAAGAGATGTTATGCTGGTTTCTAAAGCTTTACCTCTTAAACCCTCAATAGTGTATTCAAGTCCTTTAGTAAGA
>CAZUAD010000012.1:0-4594 GCA_964618155.1 uncultured Desulfurococcaceae archaeon | reverse complement strand
AATAATCAAGATCAAGCCCCCCGATCAAGCTTTACTCGTTGGTCACGCACCTAGTATAGAAAGGGTTGTTAGTGAATTAATAGGTGGCGGTAATGTGAAACTTAAAGCAGGTGCTGTAGCAGGTATTGAATTAAGTACCTTAGAAGCAGGTAAAGGCGTACTTAGGTTCATCTTAACTCCTGATATAGCTAGGAAGTGTTTTGAGTAATTTAATCCCTTCTAAAATTACCTCATGAGTTTTCTCCTTAAACTACTTATGCCGCTACGAACCATAACATTTCTAAAGAGCTTATTCACTAATTCAAGATCCGGTACGCAAGACCAACTACTACATTCACTATGTAATAGTAAGTTTATTGAGAATTCATTCTTTTCAATACTCAAGTCAAGACTATGCACTATACCATAATTACTTAGGTATTTGGCTAGTTCCTTATACAAGCCCCACCTCCTAACTTTATTAAGAACTGAAACAACCTTACTCACTACCTTTTCGCCATTACTACTCAATGCTTCAGTAAACGCTATAGTGGAAGTAACCTCAGATATTAACCTATTATCTGATGTAAACTCCAAGTACAAATCATCCACCCATTTTAACTTTGGCGATGTTATTGTAAAGTACATCCATAGGCTATTAAATTTCTCACCCCAACCCATATCTTCAAGTACTAAACCTTTACCGTAAAGGTTAAGATTCTTCAGCATACTTTCATATAGCTCATGACCTACATCACCCATCCTAAGCATATCATCTAAGGCTATCAAGAGTCTCCTTAACTTAACCTTACTTACGTAGTTAAACTCATCACTAATAGCCAATACTACATCCATATAATCACTAAACACTTCAACTACATTACTAACTAGCTTATCTAATGTTACATTCAATTCATCAGCTATACCCTCAAGTAACTTATATGTATTAGCTGATAGGCGTATACGTAAACTCCTAGTCTCAGCCAAAGAATTCACCCACATCCTCTAATGTATGCTACAATAATTATGGATATCTACAACATTGTTCAATATGATGTATGATAATATAAACAATGTTCTATTAGTAAATAGATTAAGTTTAATTTTGTTTACTACTTTTAAACCGGAGTTCGAACATATAGGTCCTGGTACCTGAGTATGGAGTTTAGATTAAGTTATAGGTGTAGGTATTGTGGTGATGACATCCCAGCACTTTACGATCCTAGTAATGAGGTCATTGAACTATACTTATCACATATTAGATCACGTAAGGAGGATGAGCTGATCAGTAAAATTATAGGGTTAATTAATCATGAGGTTATGCATCATGTCTTTAAGTTAATACTTGGTGAACCATCTATTGAACGTATCAAGCTTGAACATAAGATTATGGAGAAGGTCGGAATTTAAGCGGTCAAACCTCGGGGCTCCTCATCACATATTCAGTGGGGGTGGGGAGGTTTATGTTTAGTAGGATATCATCCCTAAGGTTAATGTGGTTAATAGAGATATAAGTATTAAGGATATGAATACGGACATTAAGTTAATTGAGGAGTTGATTAGAGAATCTAAGGGATGTTTACCTCAAGGAACTATATACCTGCTTAGTGGGTATCTTCGCTTAATATTGGAGAATAAGTCCGTTCCAGAGGATTTTATGGTTATATTACCTGACGGTAAGATTATGCTGATACCCACGTCGCAACTACCTGAGGCTTGGCTTAATATACTTCATGTATACTGCTATAAGGATTATGTATTGGATCATGAGTTCTTACCTAAACCTTATTGGACCGTCTTAGACCTGGGTGCATATATAGGTACTTATACTCTCTTCTCGTCTTCATTAATGGGTTTAAAGGGAACTATAGTATCGATTGAGCCAAATCCTTATGCCCTTAAGTACTTAAAACGTAACCTAAGAATAAATGAGTTAGAGTTTATGGTTAAGATATTACCTTACGCTATAAGTAATTACGACGGTGAGGGAACGCTCTACATCACTGAATATTGGGCAGTTTCGAGTATTAAGAAGGATTATCCACTAAGATTTAGGTATAGGGTTAAGGAGCTTCCGGTTAGAGTTATGAAGCTCTCTACGTTACTAAATAGTCTTGAATTAAGAAATATTGACCTAATGAAGATTGATGTTGAGGGAGCAGAGTCTGAAATCATAGAGGAGTTACAGAGGATAATACATCGTATACACATAGGTAGGATAGTGGTTGAGGTGCATAGAGGTTTAAGTGATGCAATGATATTAACATCAACTCTGAGGAGATTAGGTTATGATGTCTTCCTTAGAGATCTAGGTCTTAAGCATCAATACTTTATCTTTGCTGTAAGGATCTAATACCTTCGTCTATAACTAAGCAGCATTAAAGTAATGATAATTATGATTACCGATAGACCTCCTAATGATGCTATAATGTAAGGTGGAATCTCCGCTTTTACCTTAGTTTTAGTTAATGTCTTAGTAATGGTCTTTGTAATCTCGAGGGTTAAGGTCCTTGTCACATTGTATTTTATAGGTAACGTCTTGATCTTAGTTATGGTTAACGTTTGCGTTCTCTCCTTAACTACTTCCTCAATGTAGGTATGCGTTATGCTTACTGTCCTAGTTATAGTGTAATTAATAGGTAATGTCACAGTCTTATTAATTATAGTTACCGTGCAGTATTCCTTACATAGGTAAGTCGTTATTTGATTTCTTAAATATCTACCTAGCACGTTTAAAGCATAATTACGTATAGATGTTGGATCATTCAATTTGATATTCTTATCTCTTAACTCATCCTTACTAAGTAATTCAACGAGTTCTGAATAGATATTTACCCTATTGAATTTCTTAGCTTCCTCAATAGACTTGACATCGACATCTTGAGCTATATCATAACCCGTGACTACTACAGGGTATAGCATTCGAGCTCCCGCTAGGAAATCTAGTGACGTCCAACCTAAAGGAGGTATGTAGGCTACCACATATCCATGGGGTCCTGCATTCCTGAAGTAAATGAATGAATTCTCAACATTTATCGGGAAGTCAAGAGGTAAATATACATAGCCATATTCTATCTTTGCTGGTATGCCGTAATGCCATAAGAGATTCATAAGAACCCTAGACATATCATCACAATCACCTATCTTCAACTTAACTACATCCTCTAACGTCCTACCAAAGGCACTTGGACTATACCTAATATAGCCACTTCTGTAGATGAAGTAGGCAGCTGCAACAGCTATGTACGCCTTACTTAAATTACCTATATCCTTGAATCCCTTATCACTTAACCACTTCTCAAAGTCTTTAACAACTACGTCCCTTACTATCTCAGCAGGTCTGCGTACATATTTCGTAAGTATTTCTGAGGGTATGACAAAATCCTCCCTAAATAAATAAGGATTCTTAAATAGGCCTAGGACGGTTTTAGTTAGGTTGTTAAAGCTTAATTCTATTTTCATGATCATGAAGGCGTCAGTTAAATTCCTCATTCTAAGACCTACACTAACCACGTCCTTACTACGGTTTACAAAACTATTACCTCCTATGGTCATTAAGTAAACAGTTTGATTAAGATTTCCATCCGAGTAGTTTAGGGGCATTTCGAAATAGGCAACCTTATCTGAAGCAACAACTATATATCCGTAATCAATTAAGTAGAGCTCATACTCTAATTTACTACCATAGCCCTCACCATAAGCTATGGGTGTGTTAATCATCAACATAATGAGAATTAATGTAGTAAGCACCATGACTGATAAGGGGTACTTCCTACGCACACTTAAGCCCTTAACTACTTCATAAGAAGCCTTATATCTTAAGTTGATCTAGCTTTTTACTTCATTTTCAAATTAAGTAGGGAGTTAGAGGAGATGTTAGTTAAGGCTTCAGCTCCTGGGAAGATCACCCTATTTGGTGAGCATGCTATTGTCTATGGTTATCCAGCTATTGTTAGTAGTATTGATAGAAGGGTTCATGTTAAGGCTAAGCTTAGAAGCGATGATGTTATCAGGGTGATAGCGAGAGATATAAGGATCCCAGGCGTTACTGTGACTTATACCCCTAAGGAAGTAATTGTTGAAACAGATCATGGTAAAACACTCTCAGCTATCGCATATATTAAGAAGGCGATCGACGTCGTAACTGAATATTTAAGTGAAAAGAGAAAAGGCGTTAATATTGAGGTCACTTCAGACATGCCCGTAGGGGCTGGCCTAGGTACCTCAGCTGCAGTATCGGTAGCAACAATAACAGCTTACTCAAGAGTTTTAGGGCATGAGTTAAGGAAGGATGAGATAGCTAAGCTTGGTTGGAGGGTTGAGAAAGAAGTTCAGGGTATTGCTTCACCTATGGATACGTCAATAGCAACATATGGTGGATTCCTACTAATAAAGGGTGGTAAATCAGGGTATGAAATAGATAGGTTAAACCTAAATAGAATTTTACCCTTCGTAGTAGCGTACGTTGAGCGTGAATACACGACAAAGGATTTAGTTAGGAAGGTAAAGGAATTAAGGGATAAGTACGGCACCGTAATCAACGGTATTATGGAGTTAATAGGTGAGATAACCATGGAAGCTAAGAAAGCCTTACTTAATTATGACTTAGTAACTC
>CAZUAD010000011.1:15529-24205 GCA_964618155.1 uncultured Desulfurococcaceae archaeon | reverse complement strand
TTAAGTTTTGAGTCTCTTATATGTTTGGTGATGTAACGACGGTCTCCTGAGTAGTGATGAGTCTTCTCTTCTCTGAGTAGCTTAATTAGTACTAACGTTTTATAGCGTGCTTAACCCATTAATTAAATTGAGGTTCAGTATGGGGTTACATGAGGAGATTAGGGAGGCCGAGCTATTAGTGTATGGTAGGGCATGCCCTAATTGTGGAGGCTTTATTAGCGATAAGAGACTTAAGCTTGGAATACCTTGTACAACATGTCTTCCCGAAATACCTAAGGAGCTAAGTATTGATAGGGTTTATACTCTACTCAAAGATCTGGGTAAACTTAAGAGGTATGAAGAGCTGTATAAGTTTAATAAGGTCTATGAAGACCTTGTTAGATTCTTCATTAGATGTGTAGGTAATGAACCTTGGAGTATTCAGAAGTTATGGTTGAAGAGGGTAGCGAAGAATGCTTCATTCGCTATGATAGCACCTACAGGTATAGGTAAGACTACGTTTGGTATTGTAGTAGCTCTATACTTAGCTATGAAACAGCGCCAAAGGTCATATATCATAGTGCCGACAACAACCTTAGCTATGCAGCTTGAAAGAAAAATTGAAGAGTTAGCGTCAAGAGCTGACGTCATAGTTGACTACGTGGTAATTCACTCAAAATTAAAGAGAAGTGAGAAGAAAGCTAGAGAGGAGAAGCTTCAAAAACCCAATAGCTTTGACATACTAGTTACAACGTCAAACTACTTATTAAGGAATCATGATAAGATATTGAAGCATGACTTTAAATTCATATTCGTAGATGACGTTGATGCAGTACTTAGGGGATCTAAAGCCATAGACATAATATTGAAGCTAGCAGGCTTTGACGATGAGGACATAGAGAAGGCATTAAGAGCTGTTAGGTTAAAGAGGGAATTAGCTTATAGAGGTGAAGACCCAGAACTCCTTGAAAAGATTAGGGAGATAGAAAGTGAGCTAGAGGTTAAGAGGAGGAAGTTAGGTAAGGTAGTGATAATAGCATCAGCTACAGGTAATCCGAGGGGTATTAGGGTTAAGCTGTTCAAGGAGTTAATGGGCTTCGAAATAGGAGCTAGACCTGAGTTCATAAGGAACATAACTGATGCTTACGTAGAACTAAGAGATGGCGTAATTGACCAGCTTTATGAATTAATCACGAGGCTAGGTAAGGGAGGGCTAATCTATGTACCGATAGATAAGGGCATAGAATATGCTGAACACATCGCTGAAGAGTTGAGGAGGAGAGGTATTAGAGCTCAAGCAATGCATAGTAAGAACATCAAGGCCATTGAAGCGTTCATAGCTGGTGAAATAGATGTCCTGGTTGGTGTTGCAACGTACTACGGAGTCTTAGTTAGGGGTATTGACCTCCCAGAAACCATAAGGTACGCTATATTCGTTGGAATACCAAGACATAAGATAGCTTTAAGGCTTAAGGAGGTAAAGGCTCAAGACGTACTTAGACTACTACCGATAATAAGGGATGTAGTTAAAGATGATGAGCTAAGACGTAAGATCGAAGGCTACATAGCTAGGATGAGAAGGTTAATTAGAAGAGCTGGAGGGTACGTAATCGAGAGGCTTAACCAGATCTTAAGTGGTGAAAGAAAGGCTGAAACACGTGGTGAGAAGGAATTTATTGAAGCTTACAACATACTTAAGGAACTTACGAGTAGGAAGGACATAATTGATGCTTTGAAAGACCATCCTGAAGTTTCAATAATTGAAGAGGAGGGAGAGCTATACATCTTAATACCTGATGCACCAACATATATCCAAGCTAGTGGTAGGACTTCAAGACTATTCCTAGGAGGTATTAGTAAAGGCTTATCCATTGTCTTGGTAGACGACATTAAGCTCCTTAAGGGTTTAGAGAGGAGGCTTAAGTGGATTATGGAGGACTTCAGTTTCACCCACTTAAGTGAGGTTGATATAGATAGCGTAATTGGGGAAATAGATCATGATAGAGAGCTTATTAGTAAGTTAAGAGCTGGTGAGGTACCTGAGGAGATAAGAGTCGGTAAGAAGGGGCTAATGGAGCTAAAAACTGCCTTACTTGTTGTTGAATCACCCAATAAGGCCAGGACTATAGCAAGGTTCTTCGGTAGACCAAGTACTAGAGAATACGGTAGGTTAAAGGTATATGAGGTAAACCTAGGTAACTACACTCTACTCATAACGGCTAGTGGAGGCCACATATATGACCTAATTCAAGATCTCCCATTCCCTGGCATCAACCATATATACGGCGTTAGCTTAGTAAGTGATAAAGGTGTTGGGTTAAGGTTTATTCCGGTATATACAACACTTAAAAGATGTCTTGATAAAGGCCATCAATTCGCCTTAGAAGTACCTGAGGGTGAAGTAATTAGGTGCCCCTCATGCGGTTCAACAAATATATACGATGCTGTGAATGCTGTTGAAGCAGTAAGAGATGTAGCTATGGAGGTCGATGAAATACTTGTAGGTACAGATCCTGATACTGAAGGTGAGAAGATAGCCTTTGACTTAATAAATGTTATATTACCGTATAATAAATCCGTTAAGAGAGTTGAATTCCATGAGGTGACGAGAAGGGCAATAATTAATGCTATAAACAATCCCAGGGATATAAACATAGACCTAGTTAAGGCTCAACTAGTTAGGAGGATTGAGGATAGATGGATAGGGTTCTCGCTATCTAAACAGCTGCAGACAGAGTTCTGGCAGCAGTTCTGTAGGAACTTAGAGGAAATATTAAAGCAGCATAGAGCTAGAGGAAGAACCGCAGCAATTCTGAGAGATCTTTGCAGTAGGTATGTAAGCTCCTATAGGAACTTAAGTGCTGGTAGAGTTCAAACACCTGTACTAGGCTGGGTTATAGAAAACTACGAGAGGAATAAGGCAACAGCTAAGCATTACATCTCCATAAATCTTAACGGAATTAGAATAGAGCTCGTACTACCTAAGGACATAGATGTAAAGAAGACCGAGCATGTTAAGGAAGTCATAGTGGAGGTTAAGGAATTAAAAGAGATTGAAGAGGAGCTTAATCCACTACCACCATACACCACTGATGCTGCATTATCAGATATTAGTAGCCGATTAGGCCTACCCGCACCTAAGGTTATGGATATTCTACAAGACCTCTTCGAGTTAGGATTTATAACATACCATAGAACTGATAGCACACGCATCTCAGATGTAGGTATTAATGTAGCTAAGGAATACCTTAGTGAACTATTAGGTGATGAGCTTAGTAAGTACTTCCAGCCAAGAAGGTGGGGTGAGGGAGGTGCTCACGAGGGCATAAGACCAACAAGACCTATAGATACGCAAACATTGAGAAAGCTCATAGCTGATGGTATAATAGAACCTGTTAGAAGACTTACTAGACAGCACTTCAGTGTATATGACCTAATATTTAGGAGGTTTATTGCAAGTCAATCGAAACCTGCAAGGGTCAAGAAGCAAGTAGGCCACGCAAGTGTAAGGATTGTAACGAAAAATGAGAAGGTCTATGATTTAGGTGAAGTAGACTTCAGCGCCTACACGGATGTATTGTTTGATGGATTCATGAAGTTCTATCAGTACGTAAGAATTGCTAAGCCTATTTCAGTGGGGAGGTACATACTAACTAAGGGATTCATAGTATACAAGAAGTCAGACGTACCGTTACATACTGAAGCATCACTTATTAGGATGATGAAGGAAAGAGAGATAGGAAGACCAAGTACTTACGCTAAGATAATAGACACGCTATTCAAGAGGAACTATATAACGAAGCGTAGAGGCGGTGATGAAGTAGTACCTACGGTTCTAGGTAAGGAGGTCTACGAATACTTGAATAAGCACTATGGTAAGCTGGTCAACGAAGAAAGGACAAGATTCCTAGAGAGAAAGATGAAGGAGGTTGAAGAGGGTAAGGCAAGATACAGTGATGTTATTAAGGAGTTATTCAAAGAATTAGAATCGGAAGTCGGAATACCAGGTGTTAAGGCTTGAGTAGGGAGCGTGAAAGCGTAATCTCACTAGCAGTTGTTAGAATTAACTTAGGTACTTCCATTAAAGAGTACATCGCCATGACTTCGGAATCACTCAAGGAAATCGCTAGAAGTAATGCAATGGCAGTAATTTTACCGGCTCTTGTTAATCCGCTTAGGGACTTCATATACGGTAGGAGGAGGTATAATAGCTATAGGAACCACTTAAACATATTGCTATCAAAGCTTAATGCACTAACAAGAAGGTATGGAAAGATAGTAATTCTCTCACCAGTCCTTAGGAGAGCTGGTAATAAAATATACATAACAAACATAATAATACCACCAATAGGAGGCCCAATACATAAGGGGAAGACGTTAACATCAATAAATAATGTCATTAGCGGAGGTAACGACTTAGAACTCATAAACATCGAAGATATAAACTTATGCTTCATACTATTAGATGACCTCGAAATTCCTGAACTCTTTAGGGCCTGTGTTTTAAAGGGCGGTGATGCAGCTATAGTTGTTCAATTACCTACACTCACGTATAGGGACCCAACGCTTACTCTCTCACTCTCCATGGTTAGAGCTAGAGAGAATAGATTACCTGTAATAGGTGTTGGGGGTTACCTAGAGGACGGTGCTCAACAACCATCATTTGTTATAGGTAGGGATGGATCATTGATTGAATCTACAGATTCATTACAGCCAGATATTTTTGAGGTTGAGATTAGGAAGGGTGAAAGAAGAGTTAATACAACATTAGCTAAGAAGTACATAAAGCTGATCAAGGAGTTAAGCTTGGTACCAACATACTCAAGTAGTCAATACTTTTAATAAAAATGTTTTAAAACACTTAACCTCCCACTTACAGTTTAAACATGTTTAAATAGGACTATAAAAAACCTATAATATTTAATGTAGGGGTCTAATACTTATTGGTGGAAGTACTTGATAGTAGAGATTAGATGGCATGGTAGAGGTGGTCAAGGAGTGTGGACTGCTTCAAACATCCTAGCTGCTGCAGCTATGTATGATGGTAAGCACGTTCAGAGCTTCCCAACATTTGGTCCAGAACGATCTGGTGCACCACTTCTTGCTTTCACTAGGATTAGTGATGAGCCCATAGAGATTCACAGCATGATTTACAAGCCCGATGCAGTTGTAGTTCTTGATCCAACGTTGTTGAATAGAAGAGATATAATTGAAGGCTTGAAACCTAAGGGTCTTATAGTAACTAATTATGAAGGTAACGTTAACGAGCTTTACGAAATGCTCGGCATTAGCAAAGGTGAGTATAGGGTATTTATAACACCAGCAACAAAGATTGCGATAGAGATCTTAGGTAGGGCTATTACTAATACAGCAATGATTGGTGCCTTACTTAAAGCGTTGCCTATAGTTAGAATGGAAAGTGTAGAGAAGGCTATTAGGGATAGATTTGAAGGTAAGTTAGCTGAGCTCAACATACAATTAATAAAAAGAGCCTATGAATTAACTAAGGAGGTGTAAGTAATGATTAAAAGTGAGAAGAGGGTAATTAAGGAGCCTAGAAGATGGTACGAATTACCTTTATCAGCACTACCCTATAAGCTATCAACAGAGTATAAAACAGGTGGATGGAGGGCCTTCAGACCTGTAGTTGATCTTAATAAGTGTGTTAGGTGTATGCTATGTTGGCTCTTCTGCCCTGAAAACGCCATAATATGGGATGGTAAGGACATAAAAGTAAATTATGATTACTGTAAGGGATGCGGTATATGCGCTAATGAGTGCCCCGTTAAAGCTATCAACATGGTTCCAGAAGGGGGTGGTTCATCGTGAGCCCTAAGGTGCCAATTGAAAAACAGATAAGGATGGCTTTAAATGGTGATGAAGCAGTAGCGTACGCTGTTAAGCAGTCATTAGTTGATGTTGTTGCTGCTTACCCTATAACACCTCAAACAATAATTGTCGAAAAGTTTAGTGAGTTCGTAGCTAATGGTGAAGTACATACAGAGTTTGTCCCTGTGGAGAGCGAGCATTCAGCATTAAGTGCTATAGTAGGTGCTGCTGCAGCAGGTGCTAGGGCATTTACCGCCACAGCGTCTCAAGGCCTAGCATTAATGTGGGAAATTCTCTACATTGCATCAGCTCTTAGATTACCCATGGTGCTAGCAATCGTTAATAGAGCGCTATCAGCACCCATAAACATACACTGTGATCATAGTGATGCGATGGGTATGAGAGACGCCGGATGGATCCAATTATTTGTGGAAAATTCCCAAGAAGCTTACGATACCACTATTCAAGCATTTAAGATAAGTGAGGATCCTAACGTACTATTACCTGTTACCGTGAATCTTGATGGCTTCGTGCTAAGCCACACATTAGAAGATGTACATATGTTACCCGATGAAGTAGTCCACGAGTTCTTAGGAGGATATCGTAGGGTTAGTAAGACCTACGTCGATTACCTGGGTAAGGAGATTGAAGTGAAACTTGATCCGGCTAATCCATTAACATTTGGACCCTTAGATCTCTACGATTACTACTTTGAACATAAAATACCTCAGGTAGAGGCTATGAAGAAGGCTAAGGATGTTGTTAAGAGGGTTCATGAAGAATGGTATGAGTTAAGCGGCCGTAGATACGGTGATGGAGTACTTGACGCCTATGGTGTTGAAGATGCAGATGTTGTAGTTACTGTTTTAGGAAGTACTGCTGGAACGGTAAGATATGTAGCTAAAAAGTTAAGAAGTAAAGGACTTAAAGTAGGTGTTGTAAGGATAAGGTTATTTAGACCATTCCCATTTGAGGAAATTAGGAAGATTCTTAAAGGAGTTAAGGTTGTAGGAGTTATGGATAGAGCCATCAGCTTTGGAAGTTATGGACCAAGCTTCCTTGAAATTTCAGCAGCTCTTTACGATCTTAAGAATAGACCTTTACTCGTGAATTATGTTTACGGCCTAGGTGGCAGGGACGTGCCACCAGTACTTATTGAGAGAATGTATCAAGAGTTAATCGGCATAGCTAAGGAGGGTGAGGTAAAGGAGGTGTTAAGGTTCTTGGGTGTAAGGGGGTGATTTGGAATGAGTAAGGTTAACCCTTATAGGTTATGGGTATTTGAACCAGGCAAAAGGTATAACTTACCTATAGGTCTAAATTTAAAGAAAGAAGCACTTGAAAGGCCACCACTACTACTACCAGGTCATAGACTATGTGCTGGTTGTGCCATACCTATATTCCTTAAGGAATTAGGCTTAGCGTTAAGAGGTCCTACGATAATAGCTAACGCTACTGGATGTCTTGAGGTAGCTTCAACAATATTCCCATATACGAGTTGGGCAGTACCTTGGATTCATGTAGCATTTGAGAATGCTGCAGCTGTTGCCAGCGGTATTGAATCAGCCATTAAAGCATTAAAGAAGAGTGGTAGATTACCTTATGACAACGTAGATATCATAGCAATCGCAGGTGATGGGGGTACCTACGATATAGGGTTCCAAGCACTAAGTGGAATGGCCGAAAGAGGGCATAAGGTATTGTATATACTCTACGATAATGAAGCGTATATGAATACAGGAATACAGAGAAGTGGTGGAACACCTCAATATGCGTGGACAACGACAAGCCCTGTAGGTAGGGTTATACCTGGTAAGCCTCAGCCTAAGAAGCCCATAGCTGATATAATGGTAGCTCATAGAATACCTTATGTTGCCACGGTAACACCAGCACACTGGGCTGATGCCATAAGAAAATTTAGAAAGGGCCTAGAGACTAAAGGACCAGCATTCATTCACGTATTAAGTCCTTGCGATAGAGGCTGGAGATTTGCTGAAAGTAAGACAATAGAAATATGTAAGAGAGCTGTAGATACATGCTACTTCCCACTATGGGAATACATCGACGGTAAAGGTTACATCCTAACTGATAGGTCATTACAGATAGCTAGGAATCCTAGACTTAAACAACCTGTAGAGAAGTTCCTTGAACTTCAAGGTAGGTTTAGACATTTACTAAAACCTGAGAACAGAGACCTATTGAGAAGACTTCAGGAGTATGTTGATGCTGTTTGGGAGGACTTACTTAGTAGAGCCATTAACGCACCTAAATAACACCTCCTAATCATATAAATATTTTTACTTAACTTTTAAAACAACTTATAAGCATTTTACCATTACATATTTCGGGCATTGACGATGACTGAAATAGATAAGGCCTTTAGAATTAGGGTTAAAGACTTTAATGACCTAGCTAGAATGGCTGCCTCAAGTATAGCGTTTGGACAACCTACATACATAATAAGGTACGTGAAGGATGATAAAACAACGATTTATGGCATATTAGCGGTGTTTAGAGATTACTTTAAATTATACGGAATACCGCTCTTCTATTATTATGTTGACGAAGGTAATAGAATATCGCTTGAAGCGAACTATGTATTAGTTAAAACTGATTCTGATGGTGAGCATATAGAGCTGAGTAAGGGTACGAAGCCAGGCTATATAGCAATACCTATAATAAATCTGAAGGAGTTCCCAACATTCTTACAGGTATGATATAGTGAATATAATAATGTGTTAGCGAATATAGTGTATGGCGTGATGAGGCCGACGTAGACGGAGTAATGAAGAGGGGTTGATAGGCTGATTACACCTTAAATTTAAAGCTTTAAAAGTCACCTAAAACCAGATTAGGTGGTGTAGGGCC
>CAZUAD010000011.1:0-15519 GCA_964618155.1 uncultured Desulfurococcaceae archaeon | reverse complement strand
ACTTATCACTATGGGACTTAACCTGAGGATAACCTTTGTATCCACATACCCTCAAACACACTGCGGTGTTGGTGAATATACTCGAATGCTTTTGAGCGCTATAAAGTCATTAGTTCCAAACTATGAACTATACGTTCTATGCGATGAGGGTTGCGGACCCGAGAGATACGATCATGGAGTGGGAGCTTATGTTAGACCTACATTTAAGAGGGGGTCGAATAGTTATCAGGAATTACTCAATGCAATCTCAGATCTTGGAGGTTTTGACATAATTCATGTTCAGCATGAGTATGGTATATTCGGACGAGGTGATGGAATATTAAGGGTGCTACTTAGAGCTAAAGATGAAGGTCTCATAAGAAAGATGATCTTCACATTACATACCGTGTACCACCCCCTGTCAAATGATCATGAAGCACTAAGGTTTCAGAAAATTCTTAGCTTAGCTGATGCTATAGTAGTTCATAGTTATCTACAAGAATTTGAGATACAGCATCAAGGCGTTGACCCCGTTAAAATCTACAGGATACCACATGGAACTTTATTAAATCCCTTCTTGGGTATACCTAGGTTCAAACTCGTTAGAGAATTAGGTTTAGATGAAGGTGATGTTAAGGGTTTAATAGTGGTCACACCCGGGTTTCTTAGGAGGGATAAGGGCTTAGATATACTTGCTGAATCATTAAGGTACTTAAGAAGAAGAGATATAACTATAATAGCTGCAGGTGAGTTAAGGGATGAGGAAGTTCTTAGATCCTTAGATTACGCTAGTAAGTACGTAAATGTAATGGTTAAGGAGAAATACTTAAGTACTGATGAAATGCTGAAGTTAATAGCTCTAGCTGATGTTGTAATGCTACCTTATAGAGACAAATTAGGGACGTATTCAGTTAGTGGTATATTACATCTTTCAATGGGTAGTTTCAAGCCTATAGTCGGTACTAGGGTTCCAAGGCTTATAGAATTATACCAGTTCACACCTAGACTCACGGCTCCACCACGTAGTCCTAAGGAGCTTTCTAAGAGAGTTTCATGGGTACTAGAAAACTACGACTATGCGGTTAATTACATGGCATACATCTACGGCTATGCTGTTAGAACCCAATGGCTAAGAACCGCAAGAAAGCACTTAGCTCTATATCAGGAGCTAATTAGTATAGATTAGGGTGATCCTATGCCCTTATTCCCTATAGACGTAAGTGATAGGAAGGAGATAGGCAAGACTAAGGAGTATGTATCAGCCATAGGCCTAGGTACATGGGCCATAAGGAGTTATAGGCAAGCTGAGGAGGTATTCGTATACGCCTTAGAGCATGGCATAGATAACATAGATACAGCAGAGATTTACGACAATGGTGAGGCTGAAAAATTCGTTGGTAGGGTTGTTAAGAGGGTTGGAAGGGGGAAAGTCTTTATAACGACTAAAATGAAGCCTGATCACCTGATATCTAAGGAGAGGGTTCTTAAAGCTGCTAAAGCAAGTATTGAAAGACTTGGCGTTAAAGAAGTCGATCTCTTATTAATTCACTGGCCTAACATATACTTACCAATAGAGACCCAGATAAGGAATTTTGAAGCAGTTTTCATTGAAGGATTAGCTAGGTATATAGGGGTAAGTAACTTCAATGTAAGAGAATTAGAGATAGCCATTAATTCCACAAGAAGTGCTGAAATAGTTGTTAATCAAGTCCATTATAGCATACTTCATAGGGAAGTAGAAAGAGACTTACTACCTCTAGCCATTAAGGAAGGCATTACCATACAGGCATATACGCCCATAGAGAAGGGTGCCGTAATTCACCATCCAATCATTAAGGATTTAGCAGCAAGAGTCAAAAGAACGCCTATACAAGTATCACTAAACTTCCTTATATCGAGACCTAGAGTCATAGCTATCCCTAAAACTGAGACCATGAGTCATTTAAAAGAGATTTTAGGGTCTATGGGATGGCGACTAAGTGAATACGATATTGAATACTTAGAAAGATATGTTTACTAATAGCAGATTTAAGATTAAGGATTTAAGGTAATTACTTAAGAGTTTATGGGTGTATAGATGATAGATGTTCTAGGTCTGATATTAGGATACCTCTTCTGGCTCATTCTGCTCTTAGGAGTTATATCGCCCTACCTCTCAAGTAAGGCACTACAGAATGCAAGATATAGACTCATATCAGCGATTGAAAGAAAGTATGGTTCAAGGGTTATAACGTTAATTCATAGGCAGGAAAAAGTAGGGATATTCGGTATAACAATTCATAGGTACATAGATATAGAGGATTCAGAGGCTGTTATTAGAGCTATAAGGTCTACGCCTCCTGATAAACCTATAATGATGATACTCCATACTCCTGGCGGACTCGTACTTGCTGCATCGCAGATAGCAAGGGCGTTGAAGGCTCATCCAGCTAAGAAAATTGTTGTAATACCGCACTACGCAATGTCGGGAGGTACTTTAATAGCTCTAGCAGCAGATGAGATAATCATGGATCCTAATGCTACCTTAGGACCTCTAGACCCCCAGCTTGTAGGTCCTAATGGTATATATTTACCAGCTCCCTCAATACTTAAAGCTGTTGAGTTAAAGGGTAAGGATAGAGTTAGTGATACAACACTAATATTAGCTGATGTTGCCGATAAGGCTATAAGACAGATAAAGTCCCTAGTAATCTCCTTGGTTAAGGATAAAGTTGGTGAAGAGAAGGCTGAGAAGATAGCTGATAGACTTGTGAGTGGGTACTACACTCATGACTATCCAATAACTGTCGAAGAGCTAAGAAGCTTAGGATTAAATGTAAGGACTGACGTACCTCTTGAAGTTTATGAGTTAATGGAGCTTTACCCACAGGCTAGAGCCATAAGACCTGGCGTTGAATACATACCCCACCCATCAATACCTCAAGCACCTAGTAGAGGCCGTGGCGAGAGATCACTAAAAGTCGTATTTCCCTAACTCAGCTTTTTATACCTAATATCCTCCTTAATGACTCCTCGTAGGGTCTCCTAGCAATACCTCTTTCAGTTATTATACCATCAACTAAGTCTGGCGGTGTTATATCGAAGGCAGGATTAAGTACAGGGACGTTAGGTACTGTTATTAGGACTTTACCTAATACGTACCTAACCTCTTCAGGCTTTCTCTCCTCAATAACTACATCCTCGACCTTAGTATTGGGGTCTATTGTTGATGTTGGTGCTGCTGAATAGAATGGTACGCTATGCCTCTTAGCTACAACAGCTATGGTGTAAGTACCTATCTTATTTATTACGTGACCACTGAGCAGTATCCTATCAGCTCCCACAATAACTTTATTGACTAACCCCTTACTCATAACGTACCCTACCATGTTATCCGTGATTAAGGTTACGGGTATACCCTCCTTCGTAAGCTCCCATACAGTAAGTCTCGCACCTTGAAGAACAGGTCTTGTTTCAGTAGCTATAACCTTTATCCTCTTTCCCTCTTTCCAAGCAGCTCTTATAACCCCCAATGCAGTACCAAACCCTGCCGTAGCTAGTGCTCCTGCATTACAGTGTGTTAGTATGGTATCACCATCCTCTATTAAGTCCTTACCAACTTCACCTATCCTCTTATTAACTTCTATGTCTTCCTCATAGATTTTCTTAGCCTCATCTATTACTGCCTTCCTTAAATCTGAAACACTAGGAAATTCCGTTAATATTACCTTCTTCATCCTATCTAAGGCCCAGAATAAATTCACAGCTGTTGGTCTTGTCCTACTAAACCTTTCAATAACTTTTAGTAAGAACCTCCTTATTTCATCTACGTCCTTAGCATCATAATGGTAAGCAGCTAACGCAACACCAAAAGCTGCAGCAACACCTATTGCTGGTGCCCCCCTAATCTCCATAATCTCTATCGCTCTAGCCACTCTCTCATAGTCTGTTGTCTCGATGTACTCTTCCTCATACGGTATCTTTAAGGTGTTTAGCCAGATGAATTTACCATTAACCCACTTAAATATCCTTACCTTATCCTCACTCAATATTAAACCCAAGGTTACACATAGAGCATTCCTTATAAGTTATATAGGTAGTCTCTAATCAAGGGTTAGAGTACGGCTATGGATAGGGAGATAGTTATTGTAGGTAGGAGTAATGGTAAGCTTATAGTCAGAGGTTTAACTAATCAATTAAAGAGGCTAGGTCTAGGTACGTACTCTGAAGCATTTAATTCTTATGTCTTAGATGTTTCTGAGCTAGCATACTTAATATATAAAGGGATGGCTAGGGTAAGGGATGATGAGGGTCCTTTAGATTTAAGAAAGCTCTTTATGAAGTACTCAAGAGGTAGAAGTGATTGGATAAAATTTACGGTACTTTTAGACTTAAGAGAAAGAGGCAGGAAGGCACGTGCAGGCTTTTCACCTAACGCATTAATATATGAAAAAGGTAGTACAAAAATAATGGTGTTCGTAGCTGAGGAGAATGCCCCGCTTGAAGCACGTAATATCATTGAATGGATTGAAATAGCAACGAGAAAGGGATATGAACCTGTATTAGCTGTTGTTGATGCTCATGGTGATGTAACATATTACTCCATATTCAAATTAAGACCTGAAGATTTAGAGGTGAAAACTTGAAGATAGAGCTGGAACCGCTAAGGGGCATGAGGGATATCACTGAGCCTGACTCTAAGTACGTAGACTACCTATTAGAGAATTTTAAACGTGTAGCTGAACTATATGGTTATGAATACGTAATTCCTCCCACATTAGAGAGATTTAAGCTATTCTCTATTAAGTCTGGACCTGAAATTGAAAGATCTATGTATGTCTTTAAAGACAAGGCGGGTAGAGAGGTATGTCTAAGACCTGAATTTACTGCGGGTATTGCTAGGATTTACCTGAAACACTACATAGCTAAGCCAAAACCGGTAAAGCTATATTATATAGGTCAGGTTTTCAGATATGAAGAGCCACAGTATGGTAGGTATAGGGAGTTCATTCAGGCTGGTGTTGAGTATATTGGTGATTCAAGTGAATATGCAGATATTGAGCAGATAATACTATTAAGGGATTTTTATAAATCCATAGGACTTAATGATTATAAGGTTAAGATAGGTACTATAGCGATAATTAGAAAGCTCTTAACCTTATGGGGTATTCCCGAAAGGGAACAGGACTTGATAATTCATTACATTGATAAGAAAATGGTGGATAGGGTTCGTAATCTACTAGCTAATTATGAGGGTAGTAAGTGGGATCTTCTTGAAGAGCTTATGGGATTTAGTACAAGTGATCCTGATAAACTCCTAGACTTTGGATTAAGTATTGGTCTGAATAAAGTAGACCCTACAATAATGCATGAACTTAGTAGAATAGCTAAGATATTAAATATAGTAAGAAAGTTAGGTGTGGAAAACTGTTATGTTGATTTAGGATTTGCTAGGGGGTTAGCATACTATACAGGCTTTATCTTTGAAATAATAATACCTAAATTTTCGCTCAGCATAGCGGGAGGTGGACGTTATGATAAGCTTATAGAACTTTATGGAGGACCGCCTACACCTGCTACTGGCTTCTCTATAGGTGTTGATAGGACGATATTAGCGCTTAAAGAGCTCAACATACTTCCTAAGCCTAGGCTTAAGAAGTTAATGCTAATTGTCACCGTAAATGACTACCTAATCGCAGATACGGTCGCTAGTAAGTTAAGAAGCAGTAATTACTCTGTCTTAGTAAGGTTTACGAGTCAAGGAAGAATAGGTGATAGCATAGGACTAGCTTCAAGAAAGGGTTTTGACTATGTGGGTATAATAGGTGAAAAGGAAATTAGTAAAGGTGTTGTAACAATAAAGAACTTAAGGACTCGAGAGCAAAGGGCTATACCAGTAGATGAGTTAAGTAATGGAATACCGTTTTAACCTCTAACTATGCTGAAGTAGATAAATTACTCCTTACCTTAAGTAGTTTCTAGGGTTATGCCTTGGAATATGAAGAAGTTACTGATGTAATTATCCGTAAAAATTTAAGGGTTAGTGAGCTAATTGAGTTATACAGCAAAATTCATGGATTTAATGCTTCACACATTGGTGTTGCAGCTAAGATATTAGTTGAAGGTATTAAGAATTCTGATTTACGATTCCTAGCTTTTACAGGCAATTTAATTGCAACTGGTCTTAGAGGGATAATATCACAGTTAATTGATAATAAGTATTTTAATGTAATAATAACAACATGTGGTGCGGTAGATCATGACATAGCTAGGTCATTGGGAGGGAAGTACATTAAGGGTTCCTTCTTCGTTGATGATCTTGAGCTACATGAGAAGGGGATCCATAGATTAGGTAACGTATTCATACCCAAAGATAGCTATGGTCCAATCATAGAGAAGTTTACTAAATCACTCATTAATGAGCTTGTAAAAGAGAGGAAGGAGTGGAGCGTTAGTGAAGTACTACATAAAGTCGGTGAAAGACTTAAGGAGGATAAGTATTCATTCTTAGGTGCTGCATTTAGAAGTAATGCTCAAGTATTTGTTCCGGGAATAGTCGATGGAGCTTTCGGCACAGATCTCTTCATAGAATCTCAATTCACAGGATTTAAGCTAGATATCTTAAGTGATTTAAAGAAGCTCTCTGACCTTGTCTTCAGTTCTAAGGTGAGTACTGCTTTAATAATTGGTGGAGGTATAAGTAAACACCATACCATCTGGTGGAATCAATTTAAAGGAGGATTGGACTACGCAGTCTACATAACGACCGCTATTGAATGGGACGGAAGTCTAAGTGGTGCTAGAACACATGAGGCAATTAGCTGGGGTAAGATAGGGACTAAAGCAAAGCACATCACAGTTTACGGCGACGCCACAGTAATCTTACCTATAATTGCTGCCTATATAGTCGACAGTACGTAGACTTAAGTAAGGTATGGAGTTTATATACCTTAATTTTGAGTGCTTAAAAGCAATCAAGTATATAGTAAGGCTTAGGTGCTGGAATGATGGTAGCGGTAAGTATAGAGAAGTTCAGGGAGTTAACGCCGTCGGAATTCTTCTATAGAAATCGGGAGATAGCAGGTTTTTCTAATCCAGCTAGGGCACTATACCAGGCTGTAAGAGAGCTTGTGGAGAATGCACTTGATGCTACGGATGCCCATGGAATACTACCAACGATAAGGATTATAGTAAGAAGAGAAGAAGGCGGGGGTAGGGAGGGCGTATACTCAATCATGGTCGAGGATAATGGTATAGGAATTCCAGCAGATCATGTACCTAGAGCTTTTGGTCAGCTACTTTATAGCTCTAAGTACGTGTTAAGGCAAACAAGAGGTATGTTTGGTCTTGGAGCTAAGATGGCTGTTCTCTACGGTCAAATAACGACGGGTAAGGCTGTTGAGGTAATTACCTCACCAATAAACTCAATAAGAACTTATTACTTCAAGTTAAGGATAGATATTAAGCATAATAGACCTGTAATACTTAGGAAGGCATCATATCCTAAGGTAAATGGATGGCATGGAACCATAGTAAAGCTTTACCTCGAAGGTGATTGGAGCAGGGCAAGATCAAAGATATATGAGTACCTAAGAAGGACAGCAATTATAGCACCTTACGCTGAAATTCTCTTCGAAGATCCCGATGGCAACATCATATACTTCGAAAGAAAAACCACTAAGATGCCTCCACCTCCGCGTGAGGTTAAGCCTCATCCTCACGGTGTTGATATAGAAATGGTTAAGATGATGATACATGCATCAAATGCTACAACAATAAAGGAGTTCTTGGTAAAGGAATTTCAAAGTATAGGTGAGGTCACAGCAAACAAGCTTCTCAATAGAGCTGGTCTGGATCCTAACCTAAATCCTAAGGAGTTAACTATTGAAGAGATAGAGAGGTTGGTAAGAGTTATTAAGTCTTCTAAGGACATAAAACCTCCAAAGGCTAACCACTTATCCTACCTAGGTGAGGAGATAATAAAGACAGGTCTTAAATCGATATTAGACCCAGAATTTGTTGAAGCCTTAACGAGGAGGCCTTCAGTATATGAAGGTCATGCATTTATAGTTGAGGTTGGGATAGCTTACGGAGGCTCAATAAGACCTTCAGAAAAGCCCATACTATTGAGATATGCGAACAAAATACCTTTACTGTATGATGAGGGATCCGATGTTTCTAGGAAGGTTATTGACAATATAGACTGGGCTCACTATAACGTAACATTCCCAGCGCCATTGGTTATACTTGTACACATATGTAGCACTAAAGTACCGTACAAAGGTGTCGGTAAGGAGTCTATAGCTGATGTACCTGAGATTGAAAGAGAGATTGAGTTAGGTATTAGGGATGTTGCAAGGAAGTTAAAGCAGTACATCGCTAGGAAGAGAAAGGAGATGGAGGAAGCTGAAAAAGCTGTCACAATAGCTAAATACATACCTGATGTTGCTAGATCGTTAGCCAAGATATTTGAGGAAGTTCAGGCGGAGAAAATAGAGAAGGAGTTGCTTAAGATGTTAAATATGAAGTTAAAGGCATATAAGATAACATCACTTGATGAAATAATTGTTAGTATTGAGTAGGTGGTCACCATGGTTTACGAGTCTAAAATCGATGTAAGAGCACGTAAAAAAGCACTTGAGAGGATTAAGGAGAGATTCGGACTTATCATTAAGGACATACTATCAGGTAGGCCTCCGGTATTAGGGATTAGGAAGAGGACATTATCCAATACCATCTATGATCCTGAAAGGAAACTGTTGCTTTTAGGTGATGAGGTACTACATAGATCCTTCCTTAATGCTGGTGAAGCAAAGAAATTCATGCAGACCGTGCTTATGGCGAGCATAATCTATGAGGCCTTAAAGAATGATGAATATCCAACTATAAGAGACCTATATTACAGAGGAAAACACACCATCAGATATAGGAAAGTAACTACAGGAAGAATCTATGAGGAGAATACCTGGGATGAACAGCAGGAATCTGATTCCGTTATAAGGGATATTGAGGTATTCATTGACATGTTAAGAGAGGATATGCTGATATTGAGCAAGGAGAAGGGAAAGGTAGTAGGTAATATGAGAATTAGATCTGGCGACGACGTTATAGACTTAAGTAAGATGGGTCATGGAGCCTACGCCATAGAACCAACACCAGACCTTATAGAGTTCATAGATGTTGATGCAGATTTTGTCTTAGTCATAGAGAAGGATGCAGTATTTCAGCAGCTTCATAGAGCAGGTTTCTGGAAAAAGTATAAGGCAATACTAGTAACAAGTGCAGGTCAACCCGATAGAGCTACGAGAAGATTTATTAGGAGGCTTAATGAGGAGCTAAAGTTACCTGTATACATATTGACAGACAGTATACCTGCAGATGAAGTCGTCATCGTAAGAGACCCTAAATCAGGTATCGTCAGTATAGGACCTGTTGAGACCTTAGTGGGTAAATACTTTAACAATGATAAAGATAAAGAGAGGGTATTCGTAGGTATTGAAGTACCGTCATGGAATCCAAAAACTGGTAAGATAAGATGGTATAGAGTAGGCTACGTTTACCGTCATAAAGTGAAAGACAAAATATTAAGAATTATAACTGATGGACGCGGTGAAATAAGGGTTACAAAGGCTCATTCACTCTTCGTCTTCAGAAATGGATACATAGAAGTAATACCTGCTAAGGAGATAAGACCAGGTGATTACATAGTTGTAGCTTCAAGACTACCCTTACTTAATAGTACAGTAAATTACCAAGTAATTGATGTAGTTCATTTACTTAAGAACTATCCTAGAAGTAAGTACTCTAAGAGATTTAATTTATGGAATGTGGTTAAGGTGATAACAAATGAGGGTAAGCTCATTAAATTAAGTAAGATGGGTAAGGATGTAAGGTATGATAACGGCTATGTAGTAATTTCTCGATCTAAGCACTTAATTCCAGCTAAGATAAAGCTTGATGAGGAATTAGCATGGTTCCTAGGTTTCTTAACGGTTAGGGGTCTACTAAATAGGGGTAGATGTATAATTCTCAACATAAAAGCCCATGAGAAGGCGTTAATTGAGAAAGTTGTCACTATAGTCGCTAGGAAATTTAATATTAAACCTAAACTTATGAATTTAAGCAAAAACGGAAATAGCAGGTTGAGTCTTGTAGTATATTCAAGACTATTATGCATGCTACTTGAACTACTAGGTTTAGGTAGTAAAAGAGAATTTAGATCAATACCCGAAATAATAGTGAATTCACCACGTAGCGTAGTTCTCTCATACGTAAAGGGTATAGTTGATGGTGAAGGATACATTGACAGTCATGGAAATATAACTTGTTCAATAAGAAGTAAGTTACTATCAAAGCAATTATTTAACCTTCTATTATCAATGAATATTTCACCTAAATACATGAGGATAGGTAAGAGTAATGTAATAAAGATAAGTAAGTCATTATTAAAAACACCTCAAGAAGTATACAGATTCTTAGCAAACTTTGAAGCTAACTTAACCGATAATCTTGATATAGGTAAGATAAGCTTAAGGCGTACGTACGGGGAACCTACAAGTAATGACTTAATGGATTTGTTTATTGATGAAGGACTCATTAATTACGGATTAGATTACAGATTAGTAGGAATTAACTCTATGGAGAGGCAAACAGAGAGAAAGTTGAAATCGCCCGTGGAGTCCTCACTTGATGAGGGAATCTTTATCGGAAGTGATATAGCGCTGGTTAAGGTTATTCATGTAAGTGAGGAAGATTATGATGGCTATGTCTATGATTTTGCTGTCCCCATAACTAACTCATTTGTAGGATCGTACGGTGTGATATACCATAATAGCGATCCTTATGGATGGTATATTTACAGTGTATTCAAGGTAGGTTCAATAAACCTATCATACGAGAGTTTAAGATTAGCTACTCCTGAAGCTAAGTTCTTAGGTGTTAGTATGACTGATGTTTTTGGGCATAAGGGACTTGGTAAGAAACCTTACTTAAGTGAAGCTGAGAGAAGGAACTTCATAATAAAGGCTACCGAAAGAGACATAAAGAGAGCTAAGGAATTAATGAATTATGCATGGTTTAGAACTAAGAGATGGAAGATAGAGCTTGACTTATTCCTTAATAAGAAAGCTAAGCTTGAAATTGAGGCATTAACTAGTAAAGGACTTAGATTCCTCATGGATAAATACCTCCCTGAGAAGATAAGTACGGGAGACTGGATTGATTAAATTAAACCTGGATAAGCAAATGATACCCTTACTAAGAAACATAGAGAGTAGAATAGATCAAACATTACTTAAGTATGATGTAGGTATAGCAAAGTATACGGAGTTTGTAGAGAGATCGGAGAAATATAACTTTAGGGCTTTAGTAGTACCTACGACCGTAGTTAATCACGTAGCATCCATAAGTAAGCTTCCTGTTGCCTCAGTCATAGGATTTCCCTACGGCTACTTCCCTTTAGAGGTTAAGCTTAAGGAAATAGAGTATAGTGCTAAAGCAGGCGCTAAGGAAGTTGATGTAGTTGTAGACATAATTAACGTAAAGAGCGGTGTGTGGGATAAAGTCCGTAATGAGATAAGCAGCTTAGTTAGAAGATCTCATGAACTAGGATTGAAGATTAAGGTTATAATAGAGACTTCAGTCCTAAATGATGAGGAAATAATTAAGATATCAAAAATAATTGCTGATGAAGGCGGTGATTACGTTAAGACAAATACGGGCTTCGGCTCCAGAGGTGTCATGGTTAAGGATGTCATACTCATAAGGGGTGTCGTTAGGGGTAGAGCAGGAATAAAGGCAGCAGGAGGCATTAGATCAGCAATAGATGCCGCTATACTACTTCACTATGGTGCAGATATCATAGGTGCAAGTAGGGGTATTGAAATAGCTGAGGAGGCTAAAAGGTTGCTTAAGAGTATAGGGTAAGTTAAGGTTAAAGAGTAATTATTAAACGCTTCTTAATGCTTTTACGACATTATCTTTGGTTAGTAATCCTACGAGTCTACCATCCTTATGAACTACAGGCAACGTACCTAATCTATGCTTAACCATTATGTCAGCAGCAACTGCTAAATCCTCGCTAGGTTCAACTGTTATTGGGTTTGGCGTCATAAAGTCTTCAGCAAGAGGTAATGCGTAAACCTCCATTAACCCCTCAATACTCTTACTAACTATTCCTATCCTCCTACCATATCTTGCAATACTACTTGCAGCGATGAGATTTAGGAACATGACGTCAGACTTAGTGATTACACCTACAACCCTGTCCTTATCAACAACTACAACCTTACCTATTCCTGTCTCACTCATTAAGTTAATTATGTAGTAAATACTATGCGTTATATGAACTGTTGGAACTCTTTCAATCATAAAATCTGAAACCTTAAACCGACCTCTATACTTCTCAGCAAAAGCTCTCACTAAGTCTGTCTTTGTTATAATACCTAGTAGTCTACCATTACGTTCACGTTCTATAACCAATAATGATCCGATACCTCTCTTTAACATAGCATGAGCTGCGGCCTTAATAGTCTTCGAGGGTTGAATAGCGAATACAGGGCTTGACATTATTTCGTAAGCATATATGTTGACTAAGGGCTTAATGTACCTCTTCCTGTTATATATTATTCTTACAAAATCATTCTTGCTTATTATCCCAACTATAGTGTTCCCATCAACTATGACTACTCTACTAATCCTATGTCTTATCATTAGGTTCCTAATGTGTGCAAGATTGTCGTTCTTTGATGCCACAATTACGGGACTGCTCATGTAGGATGAGATCTTAGGGGGCATTGTATCACCGCATTAACAGCCCATACAATATATCTCTTTCTGTAATTATACCCTTAAGAGCTTCACCCTCTATCACTAATGCGTAATCCTCGCTCAACTCTAACATCTTAAAAACAACCTCACCTATGTCTTCATCCTCAGTAACAGCTAGTGGCTTATCTAGTTCAAGGTTTGATATGGGCATTGTGAGAAGTTCTTCTAACCTCATCCTAGGTAAAAGTGAGAAGACTTTATGCTTGCCTATTAGGTCTATGATAGTCTTCCACGTTATAACACCTACTATTCTTTCTTTATCATCGACTATTGGAACTCTCCTTATACCGCTAACGCACATGGTCTCCATGACTTGAGCTAAGTTTCTTTTAATATTTGAGGTTATGACCTCCTTCGTCATAATCTCCTTAACCTTAACTCCTGTAATCTTCCTAGCAAGATATTTTACTAATGATGACTCACTTATTATACCTTTAAAAGTACCATCCTTATTTACCACAGGCAACGCACCTACGTTATTTAATACCATAGTCTCTATGACATTATAGACCTCAGTATTAGCGTCGATAACTATGGGATTATCGTTCATAAACTTCCTTACTGGTAACTTTATGAACTCGTATAATGATGTAATATTATGACTTCTAATAACATCTCTTTTATCTCCTGCTAGTAGATGTATCACATCCATGCCAAATACGATCCCCTTGAGAACATTATTAGGTGAAGTAACGGGGAGAACTCTTAACCTATGTTTACTCATAAACTCACATGCCTCAAGCAATATTGAAGTAGGAGTAAGTAGGGGTAATTCCTTAATCATTAAGGGCTCTAATTTCATCAGATGCTTCCTAAGTGTTGTCTTAAAGTTAGGCTTTCCATCACTTCTTAGCCACCTATTACGTTCCTTAATCCTCCTAGGTATGTATCTCTTCACTCACATCACCTTAGCTTAATTAATTCCATACATACATCACTTCTATCGATTATTCCTTTAAGCTTACCTTCATGATCTACTACAGGTATCCTGCCTATGTCCTTCTCAATCATTATAGTTAATGCCTTATCTAAGGTATCGTAAGGCTTTAAAGTTACGGCTGGAGTAGTCATGGCATCTCTTACCTTAACACCCTTCTTAGGACCTCTTTCAGATTCAAGTTCTATCCTTGTATATCCCTTTCTTAATAAATCATGCTGTGTTATCATACCAATAACTTCTAATGTTTTCTTACTTCTAACAACTGGAAAACCACTTATTCTTAAGGTCACCATCTTCCTCCATAATCTTGATATATGGTCATCAGGTAAGACGTACTCAACCTCTTTAGTCATTATGTTCTCTATCATGACTTTATTACTTAAGCTTAGATAAGACCTTCCTAATGCCCTCATATATGAAGAGAGAGAAATCATACCTAAATACTTACCACTCCGTGAATCAGTAACTGGTGCATGCCATTCATCAAACTCTATCATGATCTTAACGGCTTTCTTTAGGTCATCATTATCATTAAAGACCAGTTGTGGGTTCTCCATTATATCATTAACTAAGGCGTTTGATTTAGTAGATGTAAGCATTAATACGTTATACCTTTTAACAATACCTAGAATCTTACTCTCACTTACTACAGGAATTACTGAAAGACCTAAATCTCTCATCAATGCTCGAGCATGAGTAGCTAAATCATTAGGTGATATAGTCGGATAATGCATATCTATAATACGCTTAACACGCAAATATCGCACCAAATTAAATATTAGTATAAACCTAAATTGCTTTAGTCTTCCTTAAACTTAAACTCAATTATTTTTGACCTACCGGGAATTAGTGATGCTATATCATTAACCGTTAATGTTATTAATTGAGGCTTAACCTTCTTAACTTTATCAATAAATTTCTTAGCAATACTCTCAACACCTTCCTCGCCTGGTACTATGGTCATGTAAGCTATAGCCCTACGTTCTACTAAATGCTTAGGTCCAGCAATTACCCTATAAGATTTGCTATCCACTATCTCAATACCTATACATAACTCAAGCTTTACGTTTCTTATGTAATTCTTTTTGCCATATATCATAAATGAACCCTTAGGTAGGTACTGACCTGGTGGAGCTGCCTTACTAACTTGCTTACCCCATACCCAGAAGACATCAATAGATGCTAAGCCTAATCTCCATGCCTTACTATATGCTGCAGCAAGTACTGCGACTTCACCTATATCTACTTCACTAGGACGTTCTCCCTTACACATTATTATGAAGACTGGGGCGCCATGTATATCAGCATGCATAAAAATATCATCATCACCTAAAAACTTCCTAACGAGCTTCTCATTCTGTTCAGCATTCCTCCCTCCAATAGCTAAATAGCCATTGCTAGTAATTATCCAGTAATAACTCATAAACCACTCACTTGCCTTAAGTAGAGGCCTAACACCTTCAATCATCAACCTTTTATCTAACTCCTTAAGCTTAGCTCTTAGCTCCTCTTCCTTCTCAGAAATTTTCCTCAATTTCTTCATTAAGTTTGCTAGCTTCTTCTTTAGCTCAAAGTATTGAGTTTTCACATTAGATCTTACACTAAATGTTAACGTCTCACCGTCAAGCATAATAGTGTAGGTACCTTCATCCTTATTAAATGATTTAATATCACAACTAGTTATTAGGTCCTTACACCAGCCTCTAGCTTTAACAACGCTGATAACGCAGTCATGTATTTTCTCTATTTTTTCAAAATTAAGTTCTAAGACTGAAATAATTCTTTCAATCACC
>CAZUAD010000010.1:0-25529 GCA_964618155.1 uncultured Desulfurococcaceae archaeon | reverse complement strand
TTAAGAAGAGGTTTGGTAAATTCACTAAGGTGGGTAAGTAGTTATGGGTATACGTATACCTATAGAGGTTAGGAAAGGTGATGTCATTGTAAAAACCGTAGCATTAGCTAATAGTGGCTACGAGTCTGAAGAACCAGAAGCTCTCATACCATTAGCATTAGCTAAACGTTTAACATTCTCATTGGAGGGTTTAAGGAGTGAAAGATACCGTGTTGTCGGGTCTGAGGTATCAACGTATGTCCTTGGTTATGTTGATGTTAGACTTGCGGTAGAAGAGAGGAGGTCAGATTGGGTTAGAGCTCGTGCTGTAAGTGTCCCTGGGGAATTTGAGGTTATTTTAAGTGACATGTTAATAGAGTCCTTGGGTGTAGAGCTAGTTAAACCTAAGTCAGGCTTATGGAGGATTTCGGGAGAGGAGACCCTGAGAAGGAGTTACGAACCTGAATACTGGGTTGAGTAGCTTATCCCATCTGAAAACTATGTATTACCTCGCTATTGCTGTTTCTTAATCATGGGGAAGGGTATTACCTCCTTTATCGAAGTTGATCCTGTAAATACCATTACTAACCTATCGATACCTAATCCTAAGCCACCAGTTGGTGGCATTCCATACTCTAAGGCCTCAACAAAGTCCCAGTCGTAGGGATGTGCTTCGAGATCTCCCTTAAGCCTACGCTCCTCTTCACTCCTAAAGTACTCCTCCTGGAGTACTGGATCATTAAGCTCTGTGTAGGCATTAGCTAACTCAATACCGGCTATGTAGAGTTCAAACCTTTCGGCAAGTTCAGGATTCTCTCTGTGCGGCTTAGTTAGTGGGGAAGCTGATGCTGGGAAGTCTAATACGAATGTTGGCTCTATTAAGTGCTCCCTACCAACCAGTCTGTCAAAGAGCTTAACTATAGCCCTACCCCTATCATAGCCTCCACTCAACGTTATGTTATGCTCCCTTAGAAGTTCCCTAATATCTGAATCACTTAATGACTCTACATCAATACCTGCATATTCCTTAAGACCTTCAATAAGCCTTATACGCCTATAGGGGGGACTTAAGTCTATCTCTACCTCCTCATTACCTATGGGGTATTTAACTTTAGTAGTACCAAGTACCTTAAACGCTACAGTACTTATTAACTCCTCAGTAAGGCTCATAACCTTATTGTAGTCCGCATACGCCTCATAGGCTTCCATCATAGTGAATTCAGGATTATGAAGTACGTCTATATCCTCATTCCTGAAGTTCTTACCTATCTCAAACACCTTATTAAACCCAGCAACTATGAGCCTCTTAAGGTATAGTTCCAGGCTTATCCTTAAGTACCACTCCTCACCCAATGCCCATATATGGGTCTTAAAAGGTCTTGCAGCTGCACCACCATATACTGGCTGAAGCACCGGTGTTTCAACTTCTATGAAGCCCTTACTCCACATAAACTTCCTAATCTCTTCAATAGTTCTAAACCTAACCTCAAGTATACGTCTAACCTGTGGTGTCATCATGAGGTCTAGATACCTCTTCCTATACCTTACCTCAGGATCAAGTAGCCTATGACCCCACTTAACAGGTGGCGACCTTAATGCCTTAGTCAGTAGCTGGTAATCCTTAACATTTACCGTTAACTCACCTCTCCTGGTGTAGAATACATCACCAAATACGTTAATGAAGTCACCTAGGTTTACGTATTCAAGAAACCACTTAAACTTCTCATCACCTACAACGGCCCTATTTAGCATTGCCTGTATTCTAACTCCATCGTCTATGATGTCAAAGAATATGAGCTTACCGTGTCTCCTAATGGATGCTATCCTACCAGCTATAGCTACGTTAGAACCTAGAGGTGGATTCCTCACTATGTCCCTTACAGGTATCGGTGTATACTTAGGTATGTGGGGGTAAGGATTTATACCCTGTCTTATAAGCTCGTCCCTAAGCCTTCTACGCTGCTCTCTCTCAATACTCAATAACTTCACCTAAAGCATGGTTGGGGTTAGGGGAAATAAGTATGTTGTTAAAATAGCTTAGACTATCCTAATCCTTAGGTATCAATATCTTAACAAATCTCTTACGTGTTATAACCTTAACCCTCTTAGGGTCAATCCTACTTACAGGTACCTCGATAACCTCCCTATACTCAGTAAACCCTATCTCACCACCTCTACCACTCCATGGACTAAGCTTCATTCTTTCTTTAAGCTTAGCCCTAATGAGTACTTTATTCTCCTTAAACCTAACGTCAATACTACCCTCATCAACTCTTGGTAGGTCTATGTATATGGCGTAGTAGTTACCTTCATCCCTAATTGAGTATAGGGGTTTGAGATAGCCGTCGTGAGACCAGCTAGGTGATAGCATTCTCTCAACACTCTCAAACTCCCTCCTAACCTCAGTAAATGCTCTCCTCATCTCACTCTCTATGTACTCCCAAGTCTTCTTCTCTAACTCCCTTATCCTCTTAATCAACCTATCAAACTCATCTTCGTAGCTCATGAACCACCACCTTAGGATTATATATGGAGTGGGACAGCATACTCATACTCTTTCCTCATCTGTGCTAGATTATGTACTACATTCTTCATGGTATCCCTAGCCTTAAGCCTTATAATCTCGGCTTGCTCTAGGAGCTCCTTAACATCTATCTTAAGCCCAGTGATCTTAGAGAATATCTGTATGTTCCTAGCCGAAGCTTCAGGATCTGGGAATTCCATGAATGACTCAGTCAGTAGTATTATGGAGTTAAACCTAAGTCTTACTGACTCCTTAAGTAGTAGTGCGTAAGGACCTACTAAATAGCCGTTCTCGAAGGGTATTATGTCCACCCCCTTAACTAGCTCAAGCGCCTTAGGTGTTGTCGCTATGTAGTACGTTCTTAGCTTATCCACCTCAAATCTATTAGGTATTGGAATACCAGACATTAATACAAGGTATTCAGCACCCTTCCTCTCTACATAATGCACTAACGCCCTAACAAGTTGCGGCAGTGCATGCATAGGGGGTATGAACTCACTATAGATTAGTAGAAGGTTATCCCTATAGAATATCCTTACGGGTAATCTAACCTCCTTACGACTTATGACAGCTATTGGTGGTAGGTGTATGTAGGAGTCAATACCGCCTACCTCCTTCATCCCTAACGCCTTAATTATGTGGCTAGCACCGATAACACCTACGAGTCCCGCATCAGGTACTGCTATGATGGCATAGCCAGGACTCTTAAGCCTGAAGTCCTCATACTCAGCGAAGAGGAAGTCACCCCAGAACTCCTCCCTAAAGTAGCTCATCACAACACCCGAGGAATAGATTACGTCCCAGTACTTAAGTACTAGGATAGCCCCAACTACACGTCAATACAGTATATGGGTAATTTACCTAATTCCTCATCGGGTAGTTCACCTACTTTATAGGCCTTAAACCTATTATAGAATCTGACTAGATCCTCACGTTCTAATGCCATACACACCCTCCTATAACCATAACTTTTAACCCTCTCAATTAACGCATTAAGTAGCTGAGTACCTATACCTCTCCCTCTAAAATCCTTCTTAACAGCTAAGGCCTCTAGCCAGCCATTCCAACCAAACCACCACCTAAATACTAGGAATCCAACCACCTTCCCCTCATGTTCAGCAACCATCGCAAAATTCAATGCCGATCTATCCTTAATTATATCCTCCCACCTACTCCTAACTAGTGTATTGTAAGTCCTCCATGCCTCATCATAATTACTAAACTCATCTTTGAATGAATCAATAGCAATGCTAATAATCTCATCAATATCACTTAATTCAGCATACCTAACCCTAATCACCTTAAGTCACCTAATAGATAACAGAGGGTAGCTGAGTTATTTTACCTTAACTAAAATATGGCTTGAAAATCTCCTTAGGTGACAGATATATTTCGGCTATAAGTATAATAGCTACGGACTTGGTGCTTAAGATGTTTAGGAAGGGTTTAGAGCATATTAAGGAGCCTTATAGACTCATCATCAGTAAGCTACTTAAGGAGCTGCTTAATGTCTTTGGTGATGACCTAATCTCCGTTGTGGTATATGGTAGTGTTGCTAGAGGTGATGCTAAACGTGATAGCGATATAGATGTCCTGATAGTCGTTGAAAATCTACCTAAGTCAAGATTCGAAAGACTATCAAAGTATCTGAAGGCCGAGGAGAGACTTGATGATATGCTGTACAGCTTATTTAAGGAAGGTTATGCGGTAACTATATCACCAATACTTAAAAGTAGGGAGGAAGCGGAGAAGACATCACCACTTTACCTAGACATGGTTGAGGATGCAGTAATTGTTTATGATAGAGGGGGGTTCTTCGAGAGTATACTTAGGAGATTGAAGGCTAAACTCGAAAGTTTAGGAGCTGAAAGGATATGGGTGGGTAAGAAGTGGTATTGGAGGTTAAAGAAGGATTATAGGTTTGGTGAGGTGGTGGAATTATAAACAATATAGTGTTGGCGAAGTCCAATCTAAGGCAGGCTGAAGAACGAATAAAACATGCTAGGGAAGCATTAGAGACAGGTAATTATCCTTATGTTGTAAGGCAATGCCAAGAAGCTGTTGAACTTTCCCTTAAAGCAGCCTTAAGACTAGTATGTATCGAACCGCCTAAATGGCATGATGTAGGTCCGGTATTAAGACGTGAGAGAGCTAGGTTTCCTTCATGGTTTCAAGAACTAATAGATGAATTAGCATCGATATCACGTTCACTTAGAAAGGAGCGAGAACTCGCCATGTATGGTGATGAGGAAGCAGGAATACCTCCAGAAGAACTCTACACAAGAAGAGATGCTGAACAAGCATTAAAGGATGCAATTAGGGTCTTTAAAGTAGTTAATAGACTACTAAATGAGGTAACAGGTGCTACTTAATATCTAGGAGTAATTATTTAGAAGGGGTATGGTGGATTTGACGCATAGCAAGATTCTCCTATTATGCGGTAACCTATGGATAATAAAGTTAGGTATTGCGTAAACCTGTTTGTCAGGTGCTTTAATGATTTTACTCTTTCCAGTATTTAATTTATTTAAGGAGTTGCGGGATATGTCATGAGTGGTGTTTCCATAAAGTTAGATATTATTTTAAATTTAACCACGTAAATTACGCCTTAATCTCAGGTTTCCTTAAAGTAGGTACCTCGATATAGTTTTGACGTGGGGCTACTCATCTTAATTATCACTAATTGAGCTATTTGGGTCCCTCTCTCAATGATTATTCCGTGAGGATTGTGTACAACCATTAGACCTGAACCCTTACCTTCATATCCAGGATCCCAGACAGCTGTATAGAGTGATGCGCCCATTCTTAGAAGTGAGGATCTCTGAATTGCTAAGCCTATATATCCATTAGGTATCCTTATGTACTCACCATACTTAACTAAGTATATCCCTTGAGGTAAGCGGTATAACCCATTACTATCGATTACCGACTCATACTTAGGTAACTCCTTAGAGTTCTTACTAAGTCTACCAACACCAACTATCCTAAATACCTTATCAAGTGTAAGCTTCAAGCCAGCACAGTCAACCTTCTCCTCATCAACACCAAACAACTTAATTAAGTCTTCAGGAGAGAGGACTACCATGAAGACCTAGCCCGTAATAGATACTAGGTTAGGAGTAATAGATTAAACACCTATGATTAATCTAAGACTCACTTTCCCTGCTGACCTCCTCATCCCTAAACCTCCATAATCCTCTCTTAGGGTATAGTATCTGTATACCTAGCTCCTCAGTTAATGCGTCACTCATGAGTACTTCACCTATGTAGGGATTAATTAGAGTATTAGCTTTAACCTCCCTACTTTCACGATCCTTAGTAATTACCTTTACTATTACAGCTTGTGGTACTATGTACGTATCAACACTACCTCCTCCAGTCTCTAATGAAACTCTTAGTGCCTCCTTAGGTTGAGGCCATAAACCCAGTTCTTCAGCTACCCGTAAAGGTAAGGCTAGATCAGGTGTTTCAGTAGTAAAACCTGTATTAACAAGGGCAGGAACAATTACTTCCTTTCTGCTAAATCTAGATCTTATTAGTAACTTAACTCTTACTGGCAGACTCCTCACCTTTAAGTAGCTTCATAGCATCCTCATATTTTATAGGAATAACCTCAACCTTCATTAGACCATGAATCTTCTTAATCCTCATATAACCTATGCGAATACGCTTAACCATACCACTTATACTACACACTTTAAAGTTAAAATATCTGCTAGGTACTAGATACACTGAATGCTCCATTACCTAGCCTTAATGATGTTCTCTAAGAATTCATATAGATTCTTGATATCTTCATCTATGATGTCTCTTACCTTTAGACTACCACTACTACGTTTCTTGATAATCCTACTTAATACCTTACTAGCTAATGTGTATGCGTTAATGTAGGTATTGTCGGTTGCGCATAAGTATTTATGTGCCTCTAAGAGCTTCTTAAATCTCTTACCTACGGTAGCTACCTTAAACCATTCGAAAACTCCTGCAACACCAGCTCCTAAGGTTGCTACTAGTGCTATATCAGCAATGACATTAGGTAATGATATAATGTTTGAGATTATGGCAAACAGTATCGGCATTAAGAAGGAAGTGGATTTTAATATTGTCTTAACACTACTTACTACAGTTAACGAGCTCATACAGCATGATATAATTAACGCTTCATCAACCTCAACACTATCACTATATTGAATCTCTATCCTAAGTACCTTAGATGAACGTTTAATGATACATTTAGGTATGGACACACTCCTACCATCGATTATAGTCTTAGGTAGCCTCCTTACATGCCTCAATTTAACACTTACACTCCTTACTGATAGAATTAACTTAAGGAAGGTCATGTAGGCCCTTATTAACTCCTTCCTCACTTTTATATAGCCTGCTAGTGCAGTCATTACTAGGTTAATAACTAAACTTACATTTATTTACGTTGTGGGGGTGAGGTTCATTACTTTAGTAGTCCGTTAAGTATCTTATCAGCAAATTCGATGAAGCCCTCATAACTTGGTTTTGAGGTTACGATATCAGCTACCCTCTTAAGATCTTCATCAGCATTATTAACAGCAACACCTATGCCTGCAACCCTAATAAGGTCTACATCCATAGAACTATCACCTATGGCTGCAACCTCATCCCTACTAATACCTAACCTATCCATTACGTAGAGAAGTGCTTTACCCTTATCAACGTCTGAAGGAGTTAGGTGTATAGCATAACCACTATAGCTTACCTTAACCCATCCATACCTAGATTCTACATACTCCTTAACAGCTCTATAAGCTTCCTCAGCTCTTGACCTCCACTCCTTCCTTATCTTTAAAGCGAAGTCGTGAAGTCTGAACATATTCTGCCATGAATTCTCAACATACCTACCTAAGTTGTTCAATACATCCTCAAGAGCTTTACGTGCAGATAGCTTCGTAAGTGAGACTATCTCGCTACCTCTAAAGTAGACTAAGGCACCACTCTCAGCAATAACGGGACCCTTAAGCCCTAAGTACTTCTTAAGACCTACTACTATAGGTAACGCATTAGCTGATACTAGAACCACTAATACACCTCTTGATTCAAGCAGTCTCATGTACCTAATTACCTCAAGAGGCAATACGACACTACTTCTATCCTTAGTCAGCGTTCCGTCTATGTCAGTAGCTAGTAGCTTAACAACCATGAAATACCTCCCTCCTGCTCTTAAGCATGCTCTAAAGTACTTAAATAGTTTAATTAGCTTAACATTAGGAAGTGGAAGATTATAGTGGTTATTTATGCCTTCGCTAAGGCAATAGGCACGACCTTTATACCGAATGCAGGATCTACATCAAAGGCTATAGTTGAATCAACAGGGCCAGTTGCACCTCTAAGCTTTATGACCTTCATTACTTTAATTAACCTACCACCAACTTCAGCAAAGTCTAGCTTTATGTAGCTATCACTAATAGCTCTAATCCTTATCATAATCTCATCAGGTAATATGTTAGGGTGTATCGTAAGTATTATTAACTTACCCTCCCTAACTAGGGTTCTAGCCCTGGTTAAGTAGTCAAGAACAACACCTGCGTCAGCAAAGACTGCTAATACACTAAAGGAGTCGACTATGAATACATCATATTCATCTTTAGTTTTAGCCATGTAGTTACCTAAGGCGTGAAGTACTCTCTTACCAATTTTCTTAGCCCACCTAACACCCTCCATATGTACAGGCATTATCTTTATCAATCCCTTAAGGAATTCATCGGTAATGTCTAAACTTAACTTCCTTGTTTGCATAACTAACTCCTTAACACCGGTTTCAGTTGTAACATATACGACCCTTAACCCATTCTTAACAGCACCATAGGCTATCTGCTGCGCTAATAGGCTCTTACCAGTGCCGTGATCACCTTCAATAGATAAGAGATTAGGTACCGGTATACCACCACCTAACCTCATATCAAGCTCCTCATTATGGGTTGATACCACATAACCTTCAAGAGATTCACTCACCTTACCATACCTCATTTCAGGCATACCTAAGGCTCACCCTCCTCAATAAGCTTTAGTAATTCCTCAGTCCCTGATTCTTCTTTATCCTTCCTCACATCCTTTTCTGCTCGCTTTACAGCTTTCATTAATTCCTTCTCAACGCTAGAATTTGAGATTCCTAATGTCTTTACCAACTCCTCCAAGTATTTAGCCTGTTCCTTAATCCCTAAACCTAATGACTTAAGCTCATTAATTGTTGTAGCTATTTTCTTAAGTATATTACCAACTTCATCACTAATCAATCCTACTGATACGTAATTATCTATAAGTTTATGGAATTTATTGAGAGGTACTTTTTCAAGCAGTGAATTAACCCAGTTAGCCAATCTTTCATAAAGGCCTATATCAATAGTTCTCGAGCTTTTATCTTCCCCTAAGCTCTTTTTGTCCTTGGTTCCTTCCTCCTTACGTTCACCACTTAATGGTATCTGGGTTTGTGCTTGTTGAATACCTTGTAAAGGTATTATAATGGGGACCACTTGCGGCTGTATGTAAGCTTGCTGCTTAGCATTGGAGTTGCCTTGTTTTTCATTTTTCTCTTCCTGTGTAAGGAGTACATCAGCATACTTTCTCAATATGTTAAATGGATTGCTTAACTCAGCCATAGCAGATCTTAAGTCAACTAACGTTGCTTTAATGCCATCAACACTTGCTTTAACATACTTCTTAATTTTATCTATTTCATTCTCTAAGGTTTCTAAGCGTTCATAAACTTCTCTAGGTAATGTAACCTCGACTTTCTTAGTCTCCTCCCTACCTTTGCTTCCCTCCTTGGCCTGTACCTCCTTAGGCTGCTGAGACTGCTGTACTTGTGGTTGCTGTTGCACTACTTGCGTAGTAGGTACTTGGGGGGTAGGGGGCGGCTGAGGTAGTGTTTGCGTTTTTAATTCTTCTCTTCTCCCACCCTCTGTTTCAGAAAGTTTAATTACTTCAATAGGTCTACCTTCAACCTTTTTAGCCATCTCCTTACTTAGCACTTCCCTAGACTTACCACTCTTACTTCTACCACTCACAGCCGCTATTTTACCTAATACTGGGTAGACAAGTAATCTACATAAGGGGCAATCACACTTCCATGCTGTTCTACCCATTTCCTCACCCTAGCTATCTTACTTTCATGTCATAATCCTTACCTACGTTACTTTATACAATGGTAGGATAATCTCCTATCCCTTTTAGCGTTTAGGTGTCGAAATACCTCCTCAGCACAGTACTTTTAGCTAAGCAGCATCAGTTTATGACCTTTTAGCCTCATTTAACCATTTCCTTCAATCTCTTTAGCTCAGACTCTATATCTTCAATCTTATTTAAGATATGCTCTATCTTGGACTCCAAGGAACTTGGCTCAGCGTCTACGAATTTTTTAGTGTTTTTCTTAAGTGACATCCCTATATCACCCATACTTTTTAAGCTTCCCTAAGTGGGTTGCGACGTTATAGTTAGCAACGCGTTTTAAACTATTATATGAGGACATCATCAATATGATCGCCTGTGTAATTCTAAGGTACGGATATTTAGAAACTTACTCAAGTTATCGCTAACTAAGCGAAATGGCTTACCTTAATATGATTACTTAGACTTCTCTAGGATCTTATACTATAGATTTTGACCTTATCCTTTAACATAGACAATATGTAATTTAAGGCATTTCTTACTCTTATTTGAGGTGTTTTTGCAGGTTTTAATAAGATCACCCTCTTACGTTCAAGTATATTTAGATGTGTGTACATTATTTCCTTATGAATTCTGAAAGCATAATCTCTTTCTTCCCATCTTTCATTATCTCTAAAGTAATCACTATTGGGCTCAGTAATAAACACTAAATCTACTCTATGTCCATGCCTCTTTATATCATTCTCAAGCTTTGCTGGCAATTTTAAACCATCAACATTACAATATGCTATAGTAGCTATGGGCCCTGAATCTTCAATTATTATGTCTGGAGAGTACCTTAATGCCCTTTTAAAATCTTCTAAATGCTTTTTCGCGACCTCTATCTCAAAGTTAAGTCTATCATTCCATGGTAGTGGTCCTCCAGACTTTTTACCCTCCTTAATTAACTCTCTTGCCCAGTCACGGATTACATATACCTTTAAACCCATAGACCCAAGTGTCCGTGCTAAATACTTAACCAACGTCGTTTTACCCGTACATGGTCCACCAGCTACTAAGATATATAGCAAAGCCCACCTTAGAGATGGTTAAGGGGTAAATAAAAATTAACCTATTCAACATTAAGTGAGAACACCTTGAACTAAGTCATACCCTATAGCTTATAGGGTATGAAGGTAGTACTACCCCTTATAATCAATGTGCGATCATTACCTTAGCAACTTAAATACTCATTACCAAAGCATAGCTTACTAATTAATTAAGTGATATTCTCTATTATGATCTCGTACTTACTGTAAGATTTTAATCTTAAAATTATCCTTAAGAATTATACCGTTGTTTACCGTTTCCTGTAATTACTGAGTTCCTCTTCTTATTAGTGCATTAATGGGCATGAGCTATGCTTACACATTATTATTAAGAAGCTTAAGCTGATGAAGTAATAACCTATTTAGGTAGTTCCCTAGAGAGACTTTCTATTTTAATGATCCTCTCTACCTCAGCTTCATTGCTTATATCAGCCTTATTAACATACTTAACCTCACTTACCTCAGCTCTTCTCTCAATAACCACGTTAATGGCTTCAACACTCCTTACGGAGGCACCTTTCTCGATCCTAACATCATCCCCTATAATATCCTCAACCTCAGCATCTCTACCAATAACTACGTTAGTACCTACTAAGGTACCTCTAACTTTAGATCTCCTACCTATACGTATGTTATTAGCTATAGCTTCATCAACCTTTAAAGAGCCGCTGACCTCAATACTTTTAGACCTTATCTTTGAGGTCTTAAAACTACCTGAAACATCTATGGAGTTACACTCAACATTGCCGTCAACGCTAATTGAGCCTGCAATCTCACCTTCACCACATATTAGATTCTTACCTATGCTCATTGATCCTGAAACCTTAAGCTTCTTAACCCTTAAAGTACCTAGGACATTAGCTGATCCACTAACAACCAATTCTTCTCCTTCACCATCACCATCTATTCTTAAGGCACCACCAATGCTTATCCTCCTAAACTTAACTCCACCCTTAAACCTTATGGAGCCACCAACGCTTAACTCCTCGATCTCCTGCATACATCGACACCAACCATACTGGGGTAGAAGGCTTTTAAGTGGAACTAACAAATTGTCCATATGAGAAGGTATAGGTGCTATCACGACATTATCGAGGCATTACTAAGTAACCTACTTGAGGGCGAGGTAGGAATTACTAGGTTATGCTCTAAAGCTAACATACCATTAAATAGATGTAAAAAGTTGCTTTCGATTTTGGAGGAGTATGGTCTAGTAGTTAAGGTAGTCATCGGCACGGGCTTTGGATATAGAATTCTTGAGCGTGGTTATGAATGGTTAAGCATCTATCATTACCTTAAAGAGCTATTACCTATCAGAATCAGGAGTTGAGCTACCATACTTAGGCCTATAATACTTTGTTGCAGGGCATGCAGGGCATTTACCCTCAAGGTAAAGTGTGCATGTTGAGCACTTAGCACCACAAGGTGCTTCCTCCTTCTTAGGCTCAACTATATTTAAAGGAATGAAGTCAGGAACTATTACATCCCTAGCTACATAGACATCACTCCTCCTAACACCTTTTAAGGTTCTTATGATGCATGAACCCATACACGCTTCAAGTACGTTAATGTCTTCAAACGCCATTATAGCTATGTAATTCATGCCACCAATAAGTGGTGCTAGGAATATCAGCCTAGGACACTCCCTAAACCTTCTAGCTACTTCCTTAAAATAATCGTAACCCTCAAGCTCAGATAAGACTATAGCATACACATAACCTCTAGAGCTTAAGTCAGCACGAACCTTAATTAGACCCTTAGAAATAAGCTTCTCAATTCTCTTCTTAACACCTACATGGCTCATACCCAGCTCCTTACCTAGAAACGTTAATGAAGCCCTACCATCTCTTTGAAGCATTATTATGAGTTTCCTCTCAATTCTATCGGGAATCATGAAATACCCTATATAATGAGCAACGTTAAGCTAATTACTGATAATTAACATAGCTAATTAAGTTTATAGTCATAAGGTATTCAATCGAACTATTAAAAAATATAAGTTGAATCGTAATGAACTATTGGGTGAGTTCATGATAAGATTCTTTAATGGAAGGGTTCTTGCTATTGTTATAGTATCCACGTTAATCATATTGAGTCTTAATTCGTTAACTATGATGGGTCAAGAGGAATTAGTACGTGCTGTATGGACCATCACGTTGAAAGCAGAAGTTGAGGAGCCATTCTCCTATCCTGTAGTAGTTGCTTGGAGTCCTGATGGCAGGTATCTAGCTGTTGCAGAGAGGTATGTTTTAAGGGTATATGAATTTAAATCCTTAGAACCTATATGGGAGACCGAAACTTATGAGGCGTATCCAGGAGACCTACCTATAATAGCGTGGAGTCCTGATGGCAGGTACATAATACTTCATTATATTGAGGGGGGATCCGACTACGATCATAACGGTATTGCCTTATACTCAGCATCAACAGGTGAGAGGATCTATCAAGATGATATATGTGTAACAGCATATACGGGGGTAGGGTATTGGGGTTTAAAAGTAAGAGATTTTAAGTTATTAGTAATCGATTGCAAGGAAGTACTTTATGATATAGCTGGTACAAAACCTCTTAAGTTATGGGCTAAAGCTCTTGGATGTTTAACGTTAAGTATTGATGCTAAGAGGGTCCTATGTTATGCTAAAGAGAAATTAGTGACCATAGATGCTGATACAGGTAACGTGATTTCCTCAACAAAGATCTTGAGACCTCCTGAAGACGTAATTGATTTAGTAATTAGTCCTAGTGGTAGGTACATGGCGTTCATGTCTCGTCATGAGGTCACATTATATGATAATGAAGGTAAGTATATAGCTAAGCTAAGACTAGAGGAAGAAATCGTAAGGATCCTGTGGGCCACGGATGATTACATAATAATACTAACCAGAAAAGGAGTTCACATATTTAGGTGGGATGGTAGAAACTTCACTCATATCTATGGATTCCCAACTCCTGAGGGAAGAGCAGTATGGGAGATAAGTCTCTCACCTGATGGCAAGTATCTTGCTGTAAGTGTTGATGGTGAAGTAATAGTTTACGACATCTCTAGAGTTCTAAAGCTAACAAAACCACCAGCTCCTACAGGGATTGTCATTACCTTCACCACTACAGAAACAAAAACAGTTCTAAGTACTACTAGGTACATTACCACCTTAACTAAAACTAAGACTGTGACGACGACAATAACCGAGACTTTAACTAGGACCTTGATGACGACAAAGGAGCGAACAGTAACAACAACGATAATTAAGGAGGTTACAAGAGGAGGTTACTCTTCAGAAATACTAATACTTATAGCTCTTGCATCCTTAATAGTGGGATTTATCATAGGTAGGAAGCGCTAATAATAAAACACTATACTATAAGAGAAGATAGTGCGTTTATGGATACATAGAGACCTGCGGCTATTATGGCTAACCCGTAAATTAACCTCAAAATCCATGGAGGAGATTTAGCGGCTAGCTTTGCCCCTATCCATGAAGCTAGCAGTGTGGGTATGCCTATGAGCAGTAACATTAAGACATTCATGAAGCCGTTAATCGTTAAGACTGTAGATCCTAGGCCTGCTACTAAGATCATTTGAGTACTAGATGTACCTATAGCCACGTGAGTAGGGTATCCTAGCCCAAGGTATACGGGTACAAAGTATATACCACCACCAAAACCGCATATACCTGTTGCAAACCCTGCAATAAACATGAGAACAGAAAGCTTAGGTCCAGCTTCAAGAACCATCTTCGGTGTTACGACCTTCCTCACAGTCAATTTCTTCCTTAACTTTAAGGTTCTGTATGATACATAGATACCTATGCCTACACATACAGCTCCGAAGAATACCTTCAATACCTGTGAGGGTAGGTACTTAGCAACTACGTAAGCACCTAAAGCAACACCCGCCATAGCGCTTAAGGATGCTACAATAAAGCCTTTCGTATAGACATGCCTCTCCCTAATATGTACTAACACACCAGGTATAGTTGTTAAGGCTACGACAGCTTGGTTAACGCAGTAAGCTACCTTTATAGGTAGGTTGAAGAGGAACATAAGCATAGGTATTCTCAAGAAGCAACCACCAACACCAAGCCATGTAGCTAACAGGCCAGGTATTAAGGCAGTTAGTATTACATACGTTATCAAAATAGGTATTGGAAGCCCCATGGGCATGACCATAGATCTATACCGAAACCTCTTAAAAATGTAACTTTAGTTATTCTTGTAAATTACAATTTGTAACTGATTGTAGCTTAGCTAAGGATTGTATCCAAGATAAGCATTGTTAAGAAGCCTATGAAGAAACCTAGGGTTGATTGCTCATTATGTTCATGACCGTAGATATCAGGTATTATCTCATGGATGACCACATATATCATAGCTCCAGAAGCTAATGCCATCATTATGGGTAGTAAGGAATTTATGTAGGTTATAAGTAGTGGTGGAATTAATGCTGAAGCTAATTCAGCCATACCGCTAACCACAGCTATTCCTAATGCCTTACTAGCACCATAGCCTATGGTAAGTAAGGGTATTGCTACAGCCATACCTTCAGGTACATCTTGAATACCTATAGCTAAAGCCAGAACTAAACCGTCAACCACATTATAGGAAGCCATAGCGCCAACAGCCATACCCTCAGGTATATTGTGAATGATCATAGCTAAAGCTATTAACCAAGCCCTCCTTGCCTTTATAGTCTCAATTCTTATGAAGTGTACATGAGGTATTAAAGTATCTAATACCCTAATCAACAAAACACCACCAATAAATCCTAGGATTGCCATAGGTAGGCTAGATAACTTTAAGGAGGGTATTAAGAGGCTCGTAAATGAGGCTACAAGCATAACTCCTGCTGAAAAACCCATACCAATATCTATCATTGACTCCTTTAACCTTAAACCTAGCAGAACAGGTAAGGCGCCAACGACAGTTAGCAGTGTGGGAATTAAGGCTATTAAGAAAACTCTAAGAATTAATGGAAGCCCTAGTAAGTAGTCTAGGTATGTACCCATAGGCATCTAACATTATAAGTACGTCAGAATTAAAACCTTACTTAACATACCATCTATACGCATGACCTAAGCTACTATAACTGTTAAGTTCAATTACACGTCCAACTACCTTTCTTTGAATATTCAGACTGCTACGTAGTAATGTAGTTAAAATTAATTTTATGAGTTCAAACCCTAGTGAGATTAAAATATTAGGTAATGGTATGGTAGATTTACTGCGATTTTCATTCCATTTTACAGGGATTATTAAGTACTTAATCCTTAATTTTCTCAACTTAATTACGAGTTCTGTGTCACCTATGAGTGAATTGCTAAATGACTTATTGATTAGTATATCGTTAGCTAGCTCCTTGCTAATGATCTTAAAACCTGCTTGATGATCTATTACATCTGTTTTAAATAGGGCATTTATTAATCCATTATACATTATCGATAGAAGCCTCCTTAAGAACCCATTATGTCTTGAGACTCTAATAGGTATTACTGCATCGTAACCCTTGCTCATGATATATAGCAGGATCTTAATGAGTAAATCCGTACTTACCGGTAAGTCAGCATCTAAGATAACGATGTACTTACCCTTAGCATAAGGAATGGCATTCTTTATAGAAGCCCACTTACCAAGTTTATTACTTATCAATAAAGCTCTTACCGAGAAATCTCTCACTAACTTAATGATTGCGTTTAAGGTCTCTTTATGCCCTACGTCAGTAACGAGTATGACTTCAAGTCTTACATTACTTTCATCACATCTTCTCCTAACGTCTAAAATGAACTTTCTAACTCGATCATAAAGATCACTGCCTTCAACACCTACTGGTAATATAAGGCTTGCAGTATAGTCCATCATTATTAACTGTAGCTTTTAGACTACATATGATTAACTCTACACAAGCGCTTACTAACATACTTAAGTACGTATTTTATTATGTAGATACACATTAGAGCTAAGAATGCTAATATAAGGTAGTTCATTAAGTATTCTACGTTCTTAACTATATGTTCAATCAAGCTAAACACTCTTGTTATGGAATCGGTACTATATATTGCTAAATAGCGACTATAGGATTCTACTATATCAAGCATTTCGCTCTTAATGGTACTATCTGACTGTATGAAGACGCCAAAGTAGTTGGTAGGTAGTAAAATCCTGTATGTATGATTTAGTATTAAGTGAAGTACCCCATCCGTTATTCTATGTGTATCATAGCTCCATATAATAATCTTAGGCAAGCCTCCCATTACATAAGTTATGTCAGCTAATACACTTGCTCTTACTAATTGCGTATAGTAGAAAGCATCAACAGGGACGTAAAGATTAAGAAGGTAAGCAATTAGATATTCATCGCACCAACACCATGAAGCATTTAACTTCGGCTTAAGGATACTTAAGATGGCAATAGTAGCTAGACCAGCATTACGTTCATCCGTAGGAAAGCCAAACGAGTTTGAGGTACACTGAATCGATAATAATGAAATCAATATTAAACTCATAATTAGTAATACCCGTAAGTAACGTTTAGCTTTAACTAGAAATTCATGTATGGAATACATCGCCACCATGGATGCCATCGATGCTGATACTATGTAGTAATTAGTATTTGAGCCTAATTTTGAGCTCATAATAAACGATGCTACAAAATTAATTATTAAGTACATCGATAAGAGCGATATGAATTTGTTACGGGACCTTACTATGTAGTATCCTGCAGATATTAAGGCCATTAATAATATGAATATGGACCATGGTAATTCTGTGAATGAGTATCTGAAAATTGCTATTGCTTGTGAGAACTTTCTTACATGAACCATATTGAACATTATCAGAGATGTCAACGTACCTCTATAAGCTACTTCATGAAGAAGGTAAGCAATCAGCTGTAAAGCGATAGCAACTACTAAAGCTTTAATTAACCTTGTATTCCTTTTTATTACTAAAGCCCATATAAGTATTGTTAGGGATAGATCTAAGTATTGTTGTTTTGTTAAGGACAGTAACGTAAGTGCTAATGGGAGTAACGTGTAAGAACCTTTAAGGATTAAGTAAAAGTTTAAGGCTATAAAGAATAAGGCTAAGTTATCACATCTTACTAATGGCAGCCAGTAAGCTATGGGTCTAAAAGCTAAGGTTAGAGCTATGTATGCTAAAGAGAGTGTTAAGTTTCTTGTCAATAAGTATAGCACATAGGAAAGTATAACTAGAGCTGTCAACGATGATATCATATGGAAGAATCTTGAAAGTATTAAACTCTTAACATCAATCCCAAAGATGAGGTGCGAGATTAGCGTGGGTATATAGGAGAGTAGAGGATATGAGGCGGATGTAAATTCTATACTAGACGGTTTTATGGAGTACACGTTAAAACCTTTGTGAATTAAGGACGAAATATATAGCATTAACCCTTCAACGTAGTCTACCTGCCAAGGAAATAGTATCCTCACGAATTCTATTGATAGGGAATATACTAATGTGATAGCTATTACGAACTTAGCTACTTTATTCATCACTTAAAGCTTACAGTAAGATATATAACATTAACCTACATCCTATATCTTATTCCGTACCTAGCTATGTGTTTCTCACATAACTTACTAATTAAGTAACCCAAGATTATGTAGGTGATGAAGAGTATTGGTGTTAGCGGGATTAGGAGGTCTACGCTTATAATGTTAGTGCCATAGGAAGCTCTTACGAGTTCTGCAACGATTGTTGCAGGATTAATTAATGCTAGCTCAGGACGAGGTAATATTGTTGGGGGTATTATCGTACCTACAAGTACAGCCATTTGTATGATGTTAGTCCATACACCACCTAAGGGGGTAATTGTGTAAAGAAGTGCTAATAGAGCACCACATAGTATGTATGTAGCTATAGCTAGGATTACAGCAATAATGAATAATAAGGCATTTGAGGGTAGGATAAGGCCTATATCACTAACCACATAAAATGAAGCTGCTGCAGCTATCAAGAAATAACTCAGAACTACATGGACTAATACATCTATATGAACACCTAGTACTAGGTAATGGAATACGTTAAGACCACACTCCCTAAACATGTCTGTCAGACCATGGTATACGTACCACCTCAAAAACTCTGTTGAAACCCACATACCGACTGAAGCAGCGGTAAATGCCAAAGTACCTGGAAGAAATGTCCTAAGTGCTCTAACAGGGTCTGGAGAGAACATTAGTGTTGGGCCAAATATTACTAGAAACCATAGTAGTGAGTTAATTATTGAAGCTATATAGCTAACTATGTGCATTCTAGCTAAGTAAGTGCCTATGTAGAATAGGTATAAGATTCTCCTAAAGGCTAACATTAAGTACCACCCCTCCTTACGCTTAAATCAGTTAAGTGTGCCATAGGGGTGTTAATAGATAGGTATATAGCCATAAGTATTACCATCGATGTTATAGGTATTAATATTTCTACACTTAAACCTTTGAACGCTAATATCCTTATGATCTCACACTCTTGAGGTATTGGTGCGGTATAGGCAATAATTCTTAGAAATAGCGGTACAAGTTTTAAAGGTATGTAAAGCCCTGAACCAGCTAATAATGCAGGTATTAACGTATTTGAGATAGTCCATGGCCTACTAATCCTAATTCTAAAAGAAACTAGTATACTGATTATTAATGCGTACATACCAAGTGCAATACTTGAAATCAAAAGTGAAGGAAGAAGTGTTAAGTATAGGGTTAAACCCTCAAAACCTCCTGCTAGCGGTAATGCTATAGCTAAGTACATTGTTGAAAGTAATGTTAGTAGTGGTGGCTTAACTAAGGCTAATGCTATTAGGTAGGTCTTAAGAGATGTAGTCTCTAGAATCATCTGGAGAACACCAGTAGTATTCTTCTCATGGTACAACGTGTTGACTGCATCATCAATAATTACTAATGTAAGTGACATTATCGATGAAATAGCTAATGAGTACATGATTACGTGATTAAAGTCTAGTTCCGTACCAAGAACGTAACTAACTCTCTTAATAACCTCTTCACCTTTAAACATAGTTGTTGGCAAAAACACTACTGCTAAGGAGAATAGTAGGGGTATAAACCATATCATTAGATACTCAGAGAAGAGCCTTTTAAATAGTGTAACCTCTCTGTATACTAAAGCAACTATTACGGATCTAAGCACTTCCACCACCCTTAACGATGGCTATGTAAGTATCCTCTAATGACGGCTCAATAATACTTAGATCAAGGATCTTAGCATCGTACCTTCTAGCAAGATCAAAGACCACTTGAGCTATGTGCTCTCTTCCAGCCTTAACGTATGCTGATATGTGCGCTGTATTGCCCATAGTATTGTAACTAAGCCTTTCTATGGGTAGTGAACCCTTTAAGTAATTCACGAACTGCTGTACATTCCCGCTTGAAATTTTTATTGAGACCTTATGTATTAGACCTACCCTTTCTTTAAGTTCACTTGGAGTTCCTTGAGCTATTACACGACCCTCATTTATTATCGTTACGTTATCGGCTATCTGCTCTATCTCAAACATGTTATGACCAGTTACAAGTATTGTCCTACCTTCCTTAGCTAACTTCTGTATTAACTCTCTAACAGCTCTTGCACTTTCAACATCAAGACCTAGAGTTGGTTCATCGAGCAGCAATACTTCAGGATTGGTTAGTAATACCTTAGCAAATGCTAACCTAGCTCTCATGCCTAGGCTATACGTATAGTATGGTCTATTAGAAGCCTTCATGGATTCTAAACCTACAATCTCTAATACCTCCTTTACTCTTCTTCTTGCATCACTTAATGGTAACCCCTTAAGAAGTCCGTAAAATACTAAGTTCTCGTAACCACTTAACGACATGTAGAAGCCCTTCGAAACATCTAGTACAACTCCTATAACCTTCCTAACCTTATCTGCATCCCTTACTACGTCAAAACCTAATACCTTAGCTTCACCACCATCAGGTAGAAGGAGGGTTGAGAGTATCTTTATGGTGGTCGTCTTACCAGCACCATTAGGTCCAAGTAATGCGTGTATAGAGCCTTTCTTAACGTGAAATGAGATACCCTTTAGAGCTTCAACTACTCTTTTACGTCTCAACCCCTCCTTGACTATATACCTCTTTACTAAATTGTTAACCTCGATACCGTGCATCTCCCATGTACCCTAAGCTACAGAGTAACTGCTCATATTTATTAGCATTAACGCTTTAGCTATACATTAAGTGATCAGTTAGCTACATCTTAAGTTGTAGCTACTTCACCCTCGACTGCATTTTGAAAACCAGGGGTTGGTGTAGCGAATATCCATACCTGAGGCTCTATACTTACCCTTTGGGCACTATTCCGCGTTAAGTCTATACCGCTTAATATGTTAACAGGTAATGTCCTATCAAGTATGGTGCCTCTCAGAGTTCTTAGGCTTAAGAGAATAGTTTTAGCTTGTGAGTTAAATACATTGTAGTTTAAAGGTATGAAGTATATGTAAGATTTTGGTGGTACAACCTTACTTCCAAGGTTAATATAGACCTCCGCTGTCATTGATTCTTCATTACTTATGACGCATGATGTATCATTTAATATTCTTACCTCATAGATTAGATCATCAGTATCCAAGTTATTTACTACGGTAATTATAAGCTTACTTAGGTCTATAGGTGCTGAAGCTATATTACGTAGCTCTATCATACCAGAGTAATTCCCTTCGATCATGAACTCATTAATTATTATCGGTGGTAGAGCTGACCTAAGTCTTAGGATTAGAAGTGGGGACTGAGCAGAAGCAGTCTCGGGGGAGCAGTGGCCCGTAACCTTAATCCTATATCTACCGTCAGGTAGGTTACCTACATCGAATGCTATAGCTACGATATCTTGAGGATTTAGGATATTAGGACTTATGGGCTCACCTATAGATACAACCTTACCTTCTATGTTGATAACGTAGAGAGTATCTACTACAGCCCTACAGTAACCTAAATTTTGTAAATGAACTACTATAGTTCCTCTGTAGGCCTCAATAGCTAGGATCTTAAGCATTAAAATATCAGCTGAACTCTCACCTAAAGAACCAACAAAGCCTTCAGCTACGGTGTAGACTATAATACCTATCGAGATCGCTATAACTATTAAAAGCGTAGTAGCCATTATTGGTGAAGCTGCCCTCCCTAAATGCCTTAAATGCCTAGGTACCACACTTAATCACCTAACTATGTGCTCATAAGGTTCAAAACTATTAAAACTACTTATCGGAAAGGCTTACTAGCAACCTTTATACAGTATTTAAGCATAATACCATAATGAGGTTAAGCAATCGTAATGAATGCTGGAGCTGCTTTAAAACGTTCCTATGTGGTAGTGTACATCGTAGCCTTAATTATCTTAATGTCATCGATTTACATACATCATCCGAGAACACCCTTACCTAGCTATTTAGTGGGTTTAAAGTATAGTGATATAGTCTATGGGGTATTCTTCAACATATTTAGCTATGAGTATGTAGGGAGACCTCAAGATCTTGAAAAGGTATGGTACGAGCCTTTACCTTATATAAAGTTAGTAAGTGGTATTAGAGTATGTCCTAGACCCTACGTAGACTACTTCATGGAGTATCCCCCACTCATAGGGCTAATATGGTGGTTAACAACATGTACCTCAATAAGTACTACATTCCCGCCTAAGTATAAAAGTTTAGATTATCCTAGGTTGCTATGGTATACTGCTGAAAAGCATTATCTGCTTCAATCATTAATCCTGGCAGCATCATTCCTTATACTGATAGCCTATATAGTTAAACTAATGGAGTACATAGGAGGATGTTGGAAGAGAGTTCTCGTTTTTATATTATTACCTTCGACTTTTGTTTACCTGATATATAATTGGGATATAATTGCAGCAACCTTTTACGTAATGTCTCTATATTACTTAGTAAGGGGTAGGTTATTTATCTCGTCAACACTCTTATGTTTAGCTGTATCAGCTAAACTCTTACCCATTTTATTTGCCTTAGTCCTGCTGGTAAAGTCGTTTATAGACGGAGAAGCTAAGATGAAGGTTATTAGAGTATACGCAACTTCATCCTTAATCCTTAGTTCTATACCCTTCCTACTACTCTTACTCATATCACCAAAAGCTGTTTTAGACTTCATAATATATCATAGTAGCTGGTATTGCGAGAACTGTATCTATATGCTTCTAATTCATGATATAGGAAGTGAACTCCATAGAATATTAGCCTTTATTACAGGCTTAAGTATTATGCTTATAGCAATACGTAGAGTAAGTATTGATCGAAGCGTTCAAGGCTTTCTACTTCTAGGATTCATTTCTATTCTTATATCTACGAGCTTAAGCTATGTCTTCTCACCTCAGATGATGTTGATGATATCTCCATTAGCCGTTATATTACTTAGGAGAAGGCTTTTACTACCATTCATAATTGCTGATATAGCTAATGCACTCATCATACTAACCTTCTTTAATGATCTATGGATTAGATCAGCTTTAGGGTTAAAATTAGTACATAGTCCATGGACTATAGACTCACCGACCCAATGGATAGCAATGGTAAGGAATGTAATCTTGATAGCTATACTGATATATATGCTAAGAACTACTCGGAGTTAACGCCGTAACATACAAATTCATCTTTAGAGCATGGCATCTTCAGTTTTTGTAAGTTAATTATGCACCACCAGTAGCAAGGCTCTAAAAAACCATGATCCCTACTCACATAAAATCTACAGTACTCAATACATAACCTACTAATAGGGATTTTAATTTCTACTAGCTCCCTCATATGCCTCTAACCTACCCATTAGTTTACAGCTTAAAAAACTGGCGTATTTATTTAAATAATTCCATTAAACTTATACACCGTAATACACATGGATCTAGCATAATAAGTTAAATAGGATAGAATTAACTATTTTGAACTCCTTCCCGCTTTGAACATACGGTTCAGAGTTTCAACTAGGTGATTAGTATCTTAAATAGTTTGCATTCTTTAAGGCTAGCATTGTATACTATGAAAGGAGACAGAAGCAATGTTAGCGATAATCCATCCTCACTTAAACATAGTGGGTGGTAGTGAAAGGTTAACTCAGATACTGCTATACGAGCTGGATAAGAGGGGCTTTAAGGTATTAGTTCTTACAGGAGCTAGAGATCCTAGTAACTTTCCTGAAACATCTAACATAAGGTTTATGATGTTTAAGCATGTTAATGTTGGATTAAAGGATGAAAGATTAGGTAAGCTCTTAGACCTCTACATAACATTTGAAGAGATGTTTCATAAATATGATGTAGAAACAGTTTTCGCTATGATTCAAGAGCCCATATACTTATTACTAGCTAAGATAGTTAATCCTAAAGTATTAACAGCCATATACATACACTTCCCATTTGAGGAGGAATTAACTAAGGATAACATTAAACAATTCATTAGGATGTACCGATTCCCTGGCTTCTATGAATTCATGTATAGTTTTGTAGACTTAAAGATGACGAACTCCAATTATACAGCTAGAGTTCTTCGCGAGAAATTCGGTGTTGATAGTAATGTCATTTATCCAGCAATACCATGGGAGTTCTTTGATGAGGAATTAGACGTAAGCTACGATCCTGGACCAACAATAATAAGTGTTGGTAGGTTCGTACCACATAAGAGGTTAGATAAATTAATCGAGTTATTCAACTCAAAGATAAAGAAGTTAGTACCTAATTCAAAGCTAATAATCATAGGTACTATAGACATAAGGTACAAGGACTATTATCAAAAGCTTAAGGAACTATCTGATAGCGTAAAGGATGTTGAATTAATAGATAGACCCCTAAACATTAAGGAGCTCGTTAAATACTACAGAGAGGCAAGAGTCTACGCACATTTAAGGATAGGGGAACACTTCGGTATGGCACCGGTAGAGGCCATGAGTCAAGGAGCTATACCCATAGTACCTCTAAAATCAGGACTTGCAGAACTTCTGACACACGGATTTAACGGCTTCACGTACGAGACCGACGAAGAGCTAGTTAAGTACATAGTTAAGGTATTGAGTATGAGCAAGAAGGAATACGTAAGATATAGGAGGAGGGTATACATGAAGGCACTATACTTCAATCCCGATAGATTTACAAGTGATATTATAGGGTACTTAGGGTTAATTAAGCCGTAAAATAGGGTTTTACCCTCTACTTAAGTTAAGTAGGTTTAACAATTTCCTTAGCTCCTGAGCTACATCTTCAGGCTTAGCTGTAACTATAAATACACCACCGCCACGTTCGTAACCTCCCCATGTCTCAATTGTTGGTTGTATCTCTATGTGCCAATGATAGAACTTACTAACATTCTTAGGTGCTATATGCATCCAGAAGTTATAGCTTATGTCCCCTAAGGCCTTCTTTAAGACCCTTATAGATACGCTTAAGACATGTGCTAGATCTCTTAATTCGTCATAGGATGAGTAAATAAAGCTTTCACTATGATTTTTAGGGATAATTATTAGCTCATAAGGCTGTCTTGGCGCGTAGGATGCTTCAACAATAAAGTACTTACTCTCTAGGATTCTTCTAGGGCTTTCACTCTTAACTATCTCACATAATGGGCACGAGCCGCTGTCCTTCATGACTTCCTTGAAGGTTCTTAGCTCATCAAGTACTATGGGTGGTATGAAGGTATTTGCGAATATCTGGAGATGAGGATGCTCAATACTAGCACCTGATCTAGGACCTGAATTCTTAATTACTAATACACTAACTATGGCTTCATCCCTAAAGATTTCCTTAATCCTCTCCCTTAAAGTAATTAGAGAGTTAAGTATATGATC
>CAZUAD010000009.1:1318-26520 GCA_964618155.1 uncultured Desulfurococcaceae archaeon | reverse complement strand
TCTCTAGGGTTACTAAGATCCTCTCCTTCTCAGCCTTACTCAATGTACTCGATTCTAGTCACCATAGTTAGTCTATGATTAAGAGTTTTTAATAATTACGTATTACATCTTGGCACCATGTTAACTGAAATTCGTTAGCTTGTAGATCTTCATATCAACTTATTTATTCCTACACCCTACGTTTAGTTGGTTTAGTGGATGACGAGCTATAGCCTCTTACTAGGTAGGGTTGCCCTAGAAGCTGGAAGTCTTTATGAATTACCTGCACTCCTAGTCTTCCGTGGCGCATTACTTGAGGTAGACATAGTTAGTCGTGAACTAATACCTAGGAAATTCCTATCATTCCTAGGTACTAGCTCATCATTCCTACTATTAAGAAATGATGAAGGGTTCAGGATATGTAGTGTTGAAGTTGTTGAGGAGCCCATGATATACAGGAATAAACTTAAGAGAAATGGGCTCTTCAAGGTAATTAGTTGCTCACCTGATAACTTAATGCTATAGGCTGTTGATGTTTCATAGCTTAGTTCATAACATCACTATTAATGAGCTTTGGCGTCCTACATGTAAGGTATTTTAATAAGGCTTGGCGCTAAACCGCAAAGTCTCGTTAAACTTATCTGATACGGCCGTTAAGATGTTAAGTACCGTTTTAGTTGAGAGTACTAGATCATGTCTTCTTGTACGGACATAGTACGGCGTAAGGGCAGTAGCTGCATTCCCATGGGTATCTTGGGTATGTTGATTCTAGAACTCTCGTTATTACTTCTTGCTCAGTAATCTTATCGGTTACTTCGTACTGTGTAACTCTATCAGGTGTTACGTATAGGAGTATTGTTTCGTCTAGATTGAAGAGCCAGTTATATATCCTTGCCTGATCCTTATGATGTTGCTGAGGAATGCCTGTATCCGATCTTGCTGTCTTAACCTCAACACCTACCCTCTTTCCGTTATCTAACGTAATTATTGCGTCAGCTCTACCCCTAATAACTACTTCCCTACCATCAGGTAAGGTTACCTTCCTAGAACCCTCAACCTCTACCTCAACATTACCCCCTAATCTCTCCTTGAGGAATGCCTCAATACCCCAGTGAGCTAGGTTACCTAAGATGAAGGTTGGTGTGAATACCTCCTTAGCTGATAGCTCAGGATACTCCATCTCGTAAACACGCTTCAGAGGACACCTAACGAGATCCGTAACCCAATATACATTCTCCTCCCTCCTATGCCTCTCCCTCTCCTCCTTATTCGCTTCATAAATCATCCTAACAATGTCGATCAATACTAACCCCATAAACGTACTAGAGCTACGTAACCTAAATAACCTATAAGGCAATTACTGAGTAAGTACCGTAACCTAAAGCCTAGAGGTGATAACCACAATGCTCTTAGTCTTCCTCATATTAGCCTAGAGAGAGCAACTATAAACTGTGTAAATGTGAAGACATTACCTATCTCATAGGGAAATGCCATGGTCTATGCATTGTTTTTATTTAGCTTCTTAGTTAACCCACTTTAGGTAGTGGTTAGATCTTAGAATATCTTATGATGCTTCATGACATGATTTAACTTCTCTGGGGATTAATTCTCGGTAAGTTATGCTTAGGTATCTCTTACCGATAATGCTGATATTGCTGCTACTAGCTCATATCTATAGCTATGAATCCCCTACTAAGTACCTCATAAGGAGGCATGTTGTTAAGGTTGAGAAGGTCTATTATGTCATAGTTGAGGAACTTGCTAAGAAGGTCGTTAAGGGTGAGATAGTAAGTAGGGTTGAAAGTAGTGCGTCCTTAGACTTAAGTAGAGGTTCCATACCCGTACCCATGGTTGTGGTAAGGTCTAGAGGTGCTCCACCACCTAAGTACATAAGATTGATAGCTTACGACAATTATACAGGTACTTCCTGGATCCTAGGTAGGCATGACGAATACGTACTAAACATGTCATTTAAATTACTTGAAGTTAGGGGTAATTGCTTCATGGTTAAGGAGGACGTACATAGCATTAACTTCAATAGGAGTTTATGGTGGACTAGGATAATAGCTTGCTATGGTACTGAGGAAGCTCATACACTCCTTGAGCTTAGGCCAGTTACTACGCTACTACTAGGGGGTAAGATGCTCATACCATTACCACATGAAATCATAGTTAAAGGCGGCTTTAATGAGGAAGAGCCTGTAATCCCACCAGATATCGTACCTCTCATACTTGGTCAAGTAATAATAGTTCCACCTAAGAGCAAGGAAAATATATCGCTAACCCTACGTATAGACAAGTCGTTAAGGTACGTAACGGTTGAAGGACTCCATAAGGACTACGTTACTAGATTGTTAATGATTAAGGAGCATTATAAAGGATTTTGGCATGTAAGACTTAAAGCATTAAATACATTAAAAACGAACTTCTGTAGGTATAGATTAGAAGATATTGTTAAGAACTTTCCGAAGTGTTATGAGCCATTAATTAAGCTAATGTATAAGGTATTATGTAGTAGGACGAAGATCGTAACATTAGGTTATGCTGCAAAAGCCCTATCTAGAGCCATTAGGAGTTTAGTTAGCTATGGTGCTGTAGACCTAGGTAGTTACGTTAACAATACGTGTAGTGATTATACGATAGCATTCCTATTCAATGCGAGAAGAGGTGTGTGTACTCATTACGCATCAGCTCTAGCACTAATGCTTAGGATACTAGGATTTAAGGCTAGGGTTGCTACAGGTCTCATACGTATAGCATACGTAAGGATAAATAGTAGTGATACATACATAGGCTTTTACGCACCTCATGCATGGACTGAAGTAGTGACTAAGTATGGACTCTTAGCCTTCGATCCAACACCACCAACAGCTCAAAGCCTAGAAGAGCTTATGGGTAGAGGTAACTATACCTATACTAGGTATAGAGAGGTAGAGCACACACCCTATCCAGGGGTTAGGATCCGTACGGGTAGTGGAGTTAGGTTTAGGGTTCTTAGCTTTAAGGACTTAGAGGAGGCCATTATAGGTGCTATGCTGTACCTCAGGAGTAATATTCAATACTTAGTAATCTTAATCATAGCATTACTCATATTATTAATGAGTGGGCGTATAGCGGTATCATTTGTAAAAATTGTTAAGATCATGAGGTTGAGTAGGTTGAGAAATCCGACGGCTATGGTGATGGAGGTAATGAAGTACATATATAGTAGTTTAGGTATATCACTACCATCTAATAGGACATTACGTGAGTTAATCAACCCAATAAGGGGTCTGCTAGAGCCAGAGCTAAGTAGGAGGTTAGTAGATCTTGTAAGGACGTTTGAAGGTTTAAGGTATGGGAGGAAGGGTAGTATAGATGATCTCCTAAGTCAAGCTAAGATGATTATTAAGAGGTTTAAACCTCCATGATGGATCAAGGACAGTTTAATATACTGGTATCTAGGATTACGTTGACGGTTATCTTCATCCTAACCTTAGGAGCTTTAGGATTTATTAAGTCAAGACTGAAAACGCTGAAGTGCTTAAATGTTGAGGCATTAAATACCGTAAGGTCTAAATTACATGATCTCAGAATACCTATTAAAGTTAGGGCTAAGATCTTAAGGATTAAGTGCTACATGAATTTAATATCATCCTACATCATATTAACATTAGCTTACGTAATCTTCCTTCTAAATCCTGAGCCTCTCCTAGGTATACCCTTCCTATTGTTGAGCGTACTAATACTTGTTACAACTAATTATCTATGGAGCGTTAAGGTTAGTGCTGTAAGGTATGTTAAGTATCTTGGAGGTAATGTAGCTCAAGTAGAGCTTGAGGTAAGGGTATCAAGACCTTCAAACATTAGGGTATTTGATGGTATTGGAGGTAAATACGCTATTCTTAAGGGTTCTAACATTGTATCTACCTCATTAGGTGGTAACGACGTCCTTAAGCTTAAGTATGATGTTGTAGCTAGTTATGAGGACTTAAGGGGGTATGAGACATTTATAGAACTTTCACTACCTACATCAATTACCGTAAGGTCATTCATTATTAAGCCTAAAACATTCATTAAACGTAGTGAGGGCTTAGTAGGTATCGATTATTTAGCTAACCTCATAGTTAAGGTAATTTCAAAGTCACGTACGAACTTAAGGGAGCCTTCAATAGATTACGTAAGACCTTATGCTCAAGGAGATGACATAAGGTTGATAGTTCCTAAAAGTTTTCTCAAACCTAGCGGTTTAAGTGTTAAAATTCTTGAGAAGCACATTGAATTAAGTACTGAGGAGGAAGAACCACGTGTAGTCTTAGTTTTAGGTAAGTACTTCTGTAGATACTACTTAGGAATGCTTCAGCTTAAAGCCTTACTGAATAGGGTTAAGGAGTTAGGATTTACTAGGTTATCCATAGGTAATGATCGGTTAGACATAGACTACGTTATTAAGAACGTTGAGAGCGTATGTAAGGAGTACGAAGGTTTAAGTCATCTAATAACATATGATGCTAAATCTATAGTGATAGCCTCACCTGATACCGTAAACCTACTATTGGGATATACGGTAGCAGCACCATACGTAATAACTGTTAAGCCCTACATCGATGAATGTATTAAGGTAGTAGCGAATAGTCTAGGAATTGATGTAGGGAAATACCTGTCATGGATTAATGAGTTAAGGGACAACGTAGATAGGTTAGCTCATGTATTTAAGGATAAGGTGTTTATATATGAGTACATTTACGATTAAACTCAACACAGTAATCCTTAAGACCCTTACAACAGCTCTTCTCCTATTACTCGTAACCTTAGCTATAAGTCGTGAGAATGCCTTGGACTTCCTAATAATTACGTTAGCAGTGATTATAATCTCATACCTTAAACCTAAGTATGTCATCCCTTTCATAATACCTATATTAGCAATACTCTATGTTAGAGGGTATGACTTAGGTTCTCTAGCATTAATAGTTACGATCTCTTACCTCAATGGTTATGTACCTGGATGGTTTATGATGGTTTTACTACCCCTTAACATATCATTAATGATGTCTAAGTCCTTAAGCTATGGAGGCTTAATATCTTACGTTTTAATGGTCTACATAACTCTTTCATTAACGTACTTCACCTATAGAATGAGTGTGGGTAGCGATGTTGCTGTATTGAAATCCCTCCTTAAATTACTTCTTAAGGCGTCGATAATATCATTCTTAATAATGGTGTTAGCTTGGTTTGTATCGTATATGCCCATAGCTATAGTGTTCGGTGCTATAGCTATCGCAGTACTCTTAGGATTGGACAGAATAGGGCTTTAATTAATTACCCTTAACGAGAACTACTTCTCACCAACCTCTTCAGGTCTGATACCACCCATCATTAAACCTACCTTCTTTAATGTCGCTTCCTCAGCCTTCATTATGCCCATAAACCTACCCTCATACATTACAGCTATCCTATCACTTAACTGGAATATCTCGTCTAGGTCTGCTGATACTAGTAGTATTGCCTTACCCTCATCTCTAGCCTTGGCTAGAGTCTGCCTTACATACATTGTTGATGCTATGTCCAAGCCTTTCGTCGGGTGTACTGCTATTATTAGTGATGGCTTCTTACTTAACTCCCTACCAACCAGTAACCTCTGTCTATTACCACCACTTAATGACTTGACTGGTGCGTCAAGACTTGCCGTTATGACGTTAAAGGCCCTTACAAGCCATGAGACGTACTTCTTAATACTACTCCAGTCAAGCCTCCAACCCTTCATGAATATAGGCTCCCACTGCCTACTAATTACTCCATTCTCAGTAACGCTAAACTCAAGAACTAGGCCATACCTCTCCCTATCACCGGGTATATGCGATACACCCCTCTTGTAAAGCTCTATTGGATTCCTATTGGTGACGTCCTCACCATTAACTATTATCTTACCCTTCTCAGCACGTCTTAAACCCGTAATCGCCTCTATCAGCTCATCCTGACCATTACCCTCAACACCGGCAATGCCGAAGATCTCTCCAGGATATACCTCAAACGATATCCCCTTAACGGCGTCATACCCTAAGTCGCTCTTAACCCATAGGTCCTTAACAACTAGAACAGGTTTTGCACCAGCAGGTACTTCCTTACCCCTTAGTACAACATCAAGCTTTATTTCCTTACCAACCATCATTACAGCTAACTTCTCAGGTGTTGCCTCCTTAGTAGGTACCTCACCTACTACCTTACCATGCCTTAGCACCATAATCCTATCAGTTATTTCTAATGCCTCCTTTATCTTATGTGTAATGAATATTACAGTACCTCCAGACTCTCTAAACTTCCTAATAAACCTAAATAGCTCGTTAACCTCAAGTAGCGTTAGGAATGTTGTTGGCTCATCAAGTATTAATATCCTAGCACCCTTGTATAGGGCCTTAATGATCTCTATCTTCTGCCTAATACCTAGGGGTAGTAGCTCTACGGGTGTGTCGAGGGGTATTTTGAATCCTGTTTGAGCCATTAACTCCTCAACCTTCTTCCTAGCTTCCTCAAGCTCTAGAGGTCTTAAGGTACCAACCCTAACCTTCTTACCTACAACCTCCTTACCTAATATTATGTTCTCCAACGCTGTTAGTGGTGGTACTAAGGTGAATATTTGATGGACCATAGCTATACCTTCAGCAAGAGCATCAGCAGGTGTTCTAAACTTTACTCTCCTACCCCTAACGTATATCTCACCCTTCGTAGGCCTTATGAAGCCTGACAAAATCTTCATGAGAGTTGTCTTGCCAGCCCCATTCTCACCGAGAAGTCCTAAGATCTCTCCCTCGTATAGCCTAAGGTCTACACCACGTAATGCTACAGTACCGTCAGGGTATATCTTATGTATGTTCCTCATCTCAACAATAGGCTGTGTACTCAATTAATGCACCTCATACTTAATTTCTAACTACCCTTAATTACTTTACATAGCTTTACTAACTAGGTCCCCACGCGTTACCTATTATCAAGCTTTATTAAAGTATGTCATGATAAACATTCGGTGCTCTGAGTGGTTGTGTACAAGCTAAAGAAGGTTGGTATGGAGTTTGCTGAATCAGGCATTGCACTACTCCTAGGCCTAGCAGTTGCTGCACTACTCATAATAGCTTACGGCTATAACCCCCTACTAGCATATAGGTGGTTATTCTACGGAGGATTCGGTAGCGTTCACTCGATATTAGACACGATATCTTACGCCATGCCGCTAATGCTTACAGGTATAACGTTCGCCTTAGGAGTTAAGGCAGGACTGTTCAACATAGGTGCTGAAGGTCAAGCGTACATGGGAGCTATTGGGGCTATAGTAGCTGGTGCTCTACTACCTAGAATGGTTAACCTACCAGGCGTTGTAATTCAGATACTAATAATACTTACTGCTATGCTCTTCGGTATGCTATGGTCGCTAGTACCTGCACTACTTAAGATCTATAAGGGTGTGCATGAAGTTATATCAACCATCATGTTTAACTGGATAGGATACTACCTCGCAATGTACTTAGCAACACACCCACCCCTAGTAGACCCTAATAGGTCCGAGAAGACTCTATCAATCGTTGAGGCCGCTAGGTTCCCAGTATTTACGACACAGTCCATACTCACGAATGCTATATTCATATCCATAGCATTCTGTATAGCGATATACCTCTTCCTAACATTAACGAAGGCCGGATTCGAGTTAAGAATTGTTGGCGCTAATCCTGATGCAGCTAGGTACTCAGGTGTTAATCAGCGTAAGGTCATATTAATGTCATTCCTAATAGGTGGTCTAGCTGCAGGTCTTGGAGGTGGCTTAGCTATTGCTGGAAGACCCCCCGTATGGGCTCTCTACGGAACGCTAGGTAATGTTGCTGGTATAGGGTTTGATGGTATAGGTGTAGCACTCATAGGTAGGAATAACCCCATAGGCATCATAGCTTCAGCAATACTCATTGGTGGTCTATGGAATGGGTCTAGGGTCATGGAGCCGTACTCAGGTGTAGCATCAGAGCTTAGTAAGGCTATTAATGGATTAATAATAGTGATGCTCTCAATACCTGAGCTATGGAGATTAATTAGTAAAGCCGTTAGAAGGAGGTGAGAGAGGTGGCGGTAAGGTTGAGGGGGAGGTTGTTAAGGATTCTTTACCTAGCTATAGGCTTTGCTGTAATACTTATAATCTTAGAGATACTAGGTCTAAACCCGGTATCAATAGTTGATGCAGCATTATTCGCAATGACCCCACTAGCTCTTGCAGCTATTGGTGAGGCAATAAATGAGAAGGGAGGTGTCGTTAACATAGGTATAGATGGAATATTATTACTAACAGCAACTGTTGGAGTCTACGGTGCTGAGGTTTTCGGTAATGGGTATATGGGCTTACTAACAGGACTCTTCATAGGTGCTGCTGTAGGGTTCTTCCACGGACTACTCAGTGTATACCTCAAGGCAGACCAGATAATCGCTGGTATGGGATTTAACCTATTTGCCTACGGCTTCGTACCCTACATGCTAATGGCTGTCTGGGCATTTCCCGGGATACACATACCACCACCAGAGGTGTTGGTACCTACTAGGATTGTTATAGGTGCTTTCAAGGTTAGTGAGATAACGCTGTTTGCTATATTCCTGGGAATACTCATGCATATAGTACTGTACAGAACACCGCTAGGGCTAAGGATTAGGGCAGCTGGTGAAGCACCTGAGGCATTAGACGTAGCAGGTATTAGGGTACACCTACTAAGATTAAGCCTATCAACATTTGGTGGTGCATTAGCAGGGCTAGGAGGAGCGTTCATGTCGCTAGTATGGTTTGGTGGTGTTGTTAAGGAGATATCGGCCGGTAGAGGCTTCATAGCGCTAGCATGCTTAGTAGCTGGTGGCCTAGAACCCCTACTAACCCTAGGATTCGCATTCCTCTTCGGTTTCGCTGAGGGTTTAGCTTATACGGTAGCTGTAACACCTGGCGTTAAGGAGGTAGTTCCATACCATCTAGTACTGATGATACCATACATAGTAACCCTAGTAACAGTAACGATATTCATAGGTAGGAAGAGATTCCCGAAAGCTGTAGGTAGACCATACATTAAGGAGTAAGAAGCTCTCTAAACCTTAATTTAGGATAAAATTCTCGTAACTTACCATCATAGATAGCTACTAACTCGCTAACAGCATCTTTAGAAAGACCATAAGAACTTAAAACCCTCTTAAACCTGTACTTATAGTAAACCCTCCTAATCCAAATAAAGAATCTAATGCTGAGATATGTATAGCTAAGTACAACGAGTAATCTAAACATTAGGAATACCACCACTATCACGGTCTTAACCTTACTTATGTTCATCCGTCAAACACCTACTCAATACATACCTAAACCTTCTCCTACCTACCTTAGCTACTACACCCCTATCTTCAAGCCTCCTAATCCTCTCAGCCACTATCCTCCTTGAAGCGGTGCCCCTAAGCCTCCTAACCCTCCTAGTAATTTCTGAAATACTTAGCTCTTCACAACTAGATAATGCTTCAATAATTGCTCTATCTATGGCGTCATAGGTACCTAACATACCTAAAGCCTCGATTATCCTTCTAGAAGCTTCAACAGCTTTTGATGCAGGTAGTGAAAAAGATATTGTGAGCTTTAGTGCTGTTGAAAGTACGTCACTACTAAAACCTAGTGTCTTAAGGTACTCCTCAATACCTTCAAGCTTCCTAATGACCATCTCAAGTAGCTTCTCAACCCTTCTTAACCTATCCTCAGCACTATGACCCATCAACCACCCTCAAAGAGTGATTGCCATACCCTTACCTTCCTTAAGCTTCTTAATTAAATCTATAATCTTATCAAGCTTCTCACTTACTTCAGGTTTTAACTCCTTAAGCTCCTCTAAGGTCTTTAAGGCTTCATCAACCTTACTAATCTCAAATCTTGGTTTCTTCTTACTCATGACTTCGCTAAATATCTTGGTTAAGCTCCTTAGGCTTGGTGCTGACTCAAGCCTATGCTTAAGGTAATCCTTAGTCATCTCTTGAGCTAACTCCTTAGGTATACCTGACTTAATTAAGTTACTATAGAACGCACCAACATCCTCACCTAACTTAGCACCATCTAAGGCTGTCATGAGCAAGTTTATCAAATCCTTAATAGGTTCCTTAAGCTTCTCTATAAACTCCGTTACAGCACTTAATATTCCCCTAACCTCCTCAACATCTGACATCACCTTCTCCTTCCTAACCTCCTCCTCAGACATAACACCACCTAGTATGTAACTGATTGATCATTCTAATTAACTTTAGGATTAAAAGTGATCAATTCGTGAACTCTAAGCAAGTTAAACTTACCTCAACAAATCATTAGGATCCCCAACATAATTTGGCTACGCAACGTACAGTATAATGATAATGGTATGAAGCGCAGAATAGGCCACATATACGTTCTAAGACGTAAAATGCCTAAGATAGGTCATATACCTTTTCAAATGTAAGAATAAGGAGGTTAAGAGGTAAGGGAGCAGTTAATGATACTGACTTAATAGGTTAAGAGGTACAACATTAGGGTACGGAGTAGCTGCAGGAGTTGCTAATATGTATGTCATTATGTCATTAGGAGGTATTGTATGGTTAACATAGTAGAACATGATAGAACATCTCATGAGGTACTAAGTGATATAGTGATTTCATCTATCGAGAAGGAGGTATTAATAAGTGATGCCTTAAGGTGAAGAACTAGATATAATGATTTCAAGTTTAGAAAAGGAATTATGGAAGTTAAGTGATGATCCTGGAAATAAAGTGGGAGCTTTTACATACCACGGTATTGGTGGTTCTAAATTAGATGTATTATTTACTATTACCTACCATAGACTCCATAGGTGTAACCGTAAGCTAATGCTAACCTCCTTATCTCGTTAAGTACGTCTTCAGGGGAGCTTGCTGGAGGTTTCTTAACTTCATCCTTTAATGCTACAACAATTACTACATACCTATGGACCTCACCCTTAGGTGGGCATGGACCACCATAACCTACCTTACCGAAATGGTTCTTAGATTGAAGTCCTAAACCCTCAACTACACCTTTCTTTGCTATGCCCTCATTAAGTGAGTTAATTGAGGTCGGTATATTGTAAAGTATCCAATGTATAAAGACACCTCTAGGTGCGTCAGGGTCAACCATAATTACTGCATAATACTTAGCTTCAGGGTAGCCACTCCAGCTTAAAGGCGGTGAGGTATCAGTACCATCGCAGGTATATTTTATGGGTATTGCCCCACCAACCCTAAAGGCATTAGACCTTACCGTTAATTCTTTAGGAACATCCCCAATTAATGATCTAACTAAAGCATCTAAATCTCCACCTACCCTACTAGGCCTTAGTAAGGTGAAATAAGCAGCAACGCCCACAACTATAATTATTAAAGTAATGACTATAACTACTAACATCCTTAACCTCAAATTAACACCCTACTCATAATAACGAATTACTTACTAATAAGGTAATCAGTCTTCTCAACGTAGTCTAAGGAATACTTATAACGTAGGGGTAGTTTCAATATTCATTAGAGTGGTAGTATGCGTTTAGAGGCAACATTAAATGCCTCATACCCACGTAGTGAAGATGTTGCTAAATTATATAGTAAATTCCTTTCTAATAAGATAAGTGCTGAGGAGTTTGATAGAGGGATTGAGGATGCAACGCTTAAGTTGTTTAGGTTATTAAGGAGTGTCAACATTAAGGTATTTACTGATGGTATGCTTAGATGGGATGATATCTTTAACCCATTAATAAGGTTTATTGAAGGTGTTGAGGTAAATGGGCTAATGAGGTTTTACGATAATAACTTCTTCTTTAGAGCACCTACGGTAAAGTCGAAGCTTAGGGTCCGTGATGATGTACCATTAATTAATTGGTTTAAGAAGTCGGTGGAATTGGCTAAGAACGTCTTCGGTAATGACTTCATGCTTAAGCAGGTACTTCCCGGTCCTTTAACGTTAGCTACTAACTCCATAAATAAGTTCTACAGTAGTGTAGAGAGCTTAATACATGATTGGAGATCTGAAGTCTTAGAGCCTCTCATCAAGTACCTAAGTAGTACAGGAGGTCTAAGGGTTGTTGAAATACATGAACCCTCATTAACTTGGAGAGAGACTAATGAGTCATTAAGACGTCTAAGTATTAATGAGTTGAGGAATTTGATTAATTATGTTAAGAAGGTATTAGGTATTGATGTATGGATTTTAACGTATTTTGGTAGTTTAAGAGTGGTAGGCGATGATATTAGTGAGTTAGCTGATGCTGTAATAGGTATTGACTACTTTACGAAGGACTTAGGTAGGGTTCAGTTAGTTATTAGAGATCATGGATTAAGGAGGGTTATGTTAGGCTTAATAGACTCTAGGAATACGCGTATGGAGGATCCATTAAGGATTAGGAGATCTATTAGTAGGGTTCTTGACTACGGAGCTAGGGAGGTGTTTGTCGGTAATAACGCTCCTATGGATTTCATCCCTGAGGTTATTGCTTCAAAGAAAATTAAGAGGTTAGGTAAGATTATTAGTAAGATTAAGGGTGAAATCCATGGTATGGACTAAGGTAGAATTACCAATATTACCGACTACGGTAATAGGGTCGTATCCTAGACCTAAGTGGTTAAGGGAGTTCATTAAGGGGTTTAGGGAGGGTAGATATAAGGAGGAGCACTTAAATGAAGCATTTGATGATGCTGTAGTAGCTGTTGTTAGAGATCAAGAGGAGGTAGGTATAGACATACCTAGTGATGGTGAGCAGCGAAGGGATGAGATGGTTGAGTACTTTGCTGAGAGAATAGGTGGTTTTGTGTTCTACGGTCCAGTTAGGGTTTGGGGTAATAACTACTTTAGAAAACCAGCTGTAGTATCAGCTCTGAAGTATAGGGGTCCTATAGTCCTTAATGAGTACCTATTCCTTAGAAGGGTTAGTAAGGCTAAGGTTGTTAAGGTGACTATAACAGGTCCTTACACAATAGCTGATTGGAGTTTTAACGAATATTATAAGAGTAAGGAGGATTTAGCATTTGAGTTAGCTAAGATTATAAACATGGGGATAAGGAAGCTTGGGGAAGCTGGAGCACTCTACGTCCAGATTGATGAACCAGCCTTAACATCACATCCAGATGAAATGGAGTGGGCTATTCAAGCAATCAATAAGGCGGTTGAAGGGGTCAACATAAAGGTGGGACTTCATGTGTGTTATAGTAATTACAGAATACTTAAACCCTACTATGATGATTTGAGGGTAAGTCAGTTCGCTTTAGAGTTTGCTAATAGAGGTTTTAGGGACCTAGACGTACTTAAAGGCTTGAATAAGGAACTAGGTTTTGGGGTAATTGACGTCCATAACAGAAGGGTTGAAAGCGTTGAGGAGGTTGTTAAGGCGATAGAAAAGGTAATGAAGTACATAGAACCCGAATGTCTCTACATAAACCCTGATTGTGGATTAAAACTCTTACCAAGGTCTATAGCTAAGAAGAAGCTTGAAGTCATGGTGGAAGCAGTTAAGATCGTAAGGAAGAGACTTAATAGTAAGGGTCTTAATACGATAGTACTTAGAAGGGATATGAACTGTCCATAGCTCTAACAAATCCTTAATAATTATTTTGTAACAGCACTCTAAGTGAGAATTAGGTAAGCTCTATAGGCATTTTCAATCTAATGCTATATAGTGTGAGTAGGGCACCAGTTATTGCGAGTGCTATGGTTAATAGTATGACGTTAACGGCCCCCATAATACTTATCATAGTGGTTACTAGGGGACCTATAAGGGCTGATGAATTAGATATCAAACCTAATGTATAGCCGGCTCTTGAGGCAAGCTCTTTGGGGTAAGCAATAGTTGGTATGGACCAGAACGTAGGTGCTGTTCCCTGAACTGCAGCTACTAGTACTAGCGAAGCGTAGAATGTAAGGGGGCTTCTCGACATTAATGCTGTGATAGCCCCTACTACGGCTATTAAGTATTGAAGTGTTTGAACCTTAGCAATTAGTTCAAATAAGTCCCTACCCTTAAGTTTATGTGCCTTAAATAGTACCGCAATAAGCCCCGATGCTAATGACCAGAATATGTATGATGCCTCAAGTACTGAAGAAGCTAATTCCCCTGGTATGTTAACCTCCTCAGATATGAAGTGTATTAATGGTGCTAAGGTAAAAACCACCCAAAGACCTGGAAAGAACGTAAAGCCCCATATGATTGTGAACTTTTGTCTTAGAACCTCAACAGCCTTAACACTAACCTCATACCTTGGTGCTTGAGGCATGAACTCATTAGGTACTATCATGATGTATGTTAAGGTTAGGAGGATCATTATGACCCCAAGAGCTAAGTAAGTACCTTTCCAGCCTATGTACTTAGCTACTTCGAAACATACTATTGAGCCGGTAAACCCGCCTATGAATATTCCTGAAACGATTATCCCTATAGCTAAAGTCCTAAGTTTAGGATAGAATATGCCTGCTTGATAAGAAAATACAGGTATTGCCGTCATAGCTAGTCCCTGTATCACCCTTAAGATTATTATAATGATGGGATTTCCCACGAACGGTATTAGGAATTGCGGTATTGAAACTGAAAGCCCCGCTATTAGAATACTTAACTTAGGTCTAAACTCTATATACTTAACATGACCTATTAGGAAGGCGAAGAAAATCCCTATGGTAAACGATGATGCCGCCCACCTAAGTTCAGCCTCGCTAAGTCCGTGTGTTTTAGCTATGAAGTCTTTAAGTGATGAGAAGAGTGTTAGTGCTGTGAAGTTAGCGGTCATGAATAGTAGATCAAGGATTAACAATGTATACCTCTTCATGATACTAACCCCTACTACTGAGGTGGGTGTGTAAATAAGGAATTTACTAATCAGCTATCCTAGCCTACATCACAGCTCAGAAGTTCCAGCGTTCATCACTAAGCTATAGATGATTAGATACCTATTAAATACTTTAAAATAGTGCTACCTTACTAAGTTTACTAGCAATCATAAAAGATTTGAATGAGGTTCATTAGCATTCTTACCCACATAACATTTACGTAGATAACCATTCCTTAATATTAATGATGTAGTTTAAAGTCAAATTAAATTACCCCACTAAACATCCCTTTCACATGGGTTGCATAGTATATGATGTGTAAGACTAGGTTTAGCTTTGAGAAGTAATGTTGTAGTACCTTGAGCAGCATTCAGCATGTCAGAGCGCGAAACACCTCATCACTTAATCAGCCGAGGACCCATTCATCAGCTTATTCCTTAAGTACCCATTAGGCATCAATACTTGCAGATAATTAATTTTTCAATTATAAGTTTAAGGCTTAGGTATGTGAATTATTTTCAGCGACTGCTATCATCCTCACCAATCGGTAGGGAGTCGTACTCGTCGTACCAGTATTTCAGAATTTTGTGTACTCTTATAGCTAATCCTAATCCCATTACTTAGATCAGGATTAAATAATGAAGTTAAGATTTTTTATTTGTACCCACGATATTATAGTGTGATATTTTGAGTGGTGAAACAACAACATTCAAATACGTTGATAGACCAGAACTTCTCCCCGTAAAGCCTGAGGAGAAGACTACCGGAACCATAGGTTATACGTTAATGATACTGTCTATGGCGATAACAACATCGATATTCTTTCTAGGATGGATATCACAGATACTAGGTCTTAGCTTAGCTCAAACAATTGTTGCTGCAACAATAGGTAATACCGCCGTAGCCATAATAATGACCCTTAACGGCTACGTAGGTATTAAGTATGGTATACCATTCCCAGTACAGCTAAGGTATACCTTCGGCTTTAAGGGATCTATAATACCACTACTAGTTAGAGTTATAGTCTCCATATTCTGGTATGGTGTTGACGGCTACATAGCTGCATGGGCTATAACTGAGATGGCCATGTTAATTGCAGGAGTACCTCCAGATGTTATCGTAACTGAAGGACTTAGGTACACACCAATAACATTCGTGATATACCTACTATTCGTTTGGGCCGTAGGTATGAAGAAGATTAAGGGTATTAAGTACTTAGACGTAATCGCCGGACCACTGCTAATGGCGTTCTTCGCATGGTTCGTAGCATACCTAACAACCCTATTCCCTGGTAAGGTCATACCTGTTTGGGAGTCAAAGGTTGGATGGCTAAGCAGCAACTTCTTCTTAGCAATTGCCATCCAGACTGCTTGGTGGGCTACAATAGCATTAAACGTCTCAGATATCTGCAGGTATAATAAGAGAATGATAACCCTAGCTTACGGACACATACTAGGCTTAATAGCACCACAGATAGCTGGTACGTACTTAGGCTACGTAGCTACATACTTGACAGGAGGTATCTACAGCCCCATAGACATAATCGCTAAGTACGCACCAGTACCAGTCCTAGGATTCTTCGGACTACTCTTCGCTACATTAGCTACCGGAAGTACTAACGTAACAGGTGACGTACCAGCAGCTACTAACGGCATAATAAGGCTCATTAAGGTATCGTGGGAGAAGGCGGTAAGCATTGCTACATTCCTTGCATGGCTTGTCATAGGGCCCTACTCAATAGTATTCTGGCAGAAGTCACTAGATGTAGCAAACTACCTATTAAACTTCAACTGGTACTACTCGATGTGGCTAGGACCTATTGCTGGGGTTATGGTCATAGACTACTGGGTATTTAGGAGAGGTCTCATTAAGCTAGAGTTCCTCTACGACCCTAACGGACCTTATAAGTATCATGGAGGCTTCGGACTCCATGGTCTCATAGCGTTCTTTGCAGGAATAATTGGTGAGTACATAATAAGCGCCATACAGGGTAACCTACAAGTATACTTCGGAATAATACCAGTACCTGGAATTGAGCTAGCATGGTATTATGGATTCTTCATCTCAGCTATAGCCTACCTAATAATAGCCTATGTAGCTAGGAGCTACGCTTTACCTGAGCTAAGGGTATCAGGTACTAAGTAGTTTCCTTTTTAATTACGAACTTAAATCAAGTGCAAAACCTTGCTTAAACCAACCTAATCATTTACTAAACCCCTATTACCGGCTTTTATAGTAAGCTACTTGGAGATCATCATGAGATGGTATAAGGTTTTAGCTATAGTCTTGGGTGTGTCAGGTGCTGCCATATTCATAATCCTTTACTTAATGTTAGCTACACAGGGGATTCAGTTAGCTCCATACGTTGCTGTAATTAAGCTTGAAGGCACAATATCATATGGTAAGTCATTACTAACACCAACAGTTATAACACCTGATGAGGTTAAGGATCTAATCGATAAGGTCATTAATGACCCATTAGCTAGAGCTGTTTTAATAGTAATTAATAGTCCTGGGGGTTCTGCAAGCGCTTCTGAAGAGATATACAGTATGATACTGAAGTTATCAAAGAGTAAGCCTGTTATAGTGTATTGTGAAGGTGTGATGGCGAGCGGCGGTTACTACATAGCCCTACCTGCTAAAACGATAGTTGCCTCACCACAGTGCATTACTGGCTCAATAGGAGCTATAGCTGTGACTTACGATCTATCAGGTCTACTTAATAAGTTAGGGATCAATGTAACAGTGATTAAGTCAGGTAAGTTTAAGGATGTAGGATCACCCTTTAGGAAAGTGACAAAAAAGGATATAGAGATACTACGTGATATGGTGAATAAAACTGCCTCAATTTTCATTGAGAGGGTCTTAACGCATAGGCCTAATGTAAGTCGTGAGGTATTTAGTGCTAGGATATACATGGCTGAAGAAGCCCTTAGGTACGGTTTAATAGACGTAGTAGGTGATCTAGATAAGGCAATAGAGATAGCAAGGAAGGAGGGTAACTTACCACCTACCGCTCCCGTAAGGGAGATCACTAAGCCTAGATCACTTCTTGAGATACTGCTTGGAGGTTTAAGCTCTAGCAGTAAACCTTATGTACCACCTCTAAGGCCTGGCATATATTACCTATGGATTGGAGGTATTCAACCCTATCTAAATGGCTACTTAATGATCAACACGTTAAGTGTAGAAATGCAAGAACCTTCCTACCCTTAGATACTAAGTTGTTAAATAGGTTAACAGCATCTCTTGTTTTTAATACGTGAACCTTACGACCTCTCTTCTCAAATGCCTCTATAACTTCTCTATCAACTCTCATCATACCATCATAACCAGTCCCTATAACAACATCATCAACATCCTCAAGTAGATAATCCCTTACGTCAGGTATTTGAAGCCTATGACCTTCTAACCTCCACCAATTATCAATAACTCTTGTTGGTGTTATTATTACGTCGCTCCTATACTCCCTCCCATTAATTATTATCACTCCGAAGTCGTAGTAATCAATAATTATTTTAGGCATGCCTACCACCAATCTAGTTTTTGTCGAAGAGGTTAAATAAGTAGATAATTTGGGTAAATACAACTAAATACTTATTTCAGTAGGTCGTAGAGTGTTTACTGGGTTCTCCCTATGAGCTCAGTTAAGGATTTTATGAAGAAGGATAAGCTACTGACTGTAAAGCCTAGTGAATTAACGATAAATGCTGTAAAGATGATGAGGGAAAGGAACGTAGGTAGTGTTTTAGTGATTGACGATGAGGGTAAGTTAGTTGGTATATTTACTGAGCGCGACTTGCTAAGGCTTGTTGCCGATGGTAAGCCCCTAGATAGACCTATTGATGAGTACATGTCTAGGAAGCTCATAGTAGCTAAGCCTGAAGATTCACTTACTAAGATAGCAGCGATAATGATTGAGAAGTGGATTAGGCACATGCCCGTAGTAGATGATAAGGGTAGACCCATAGGTATAGTGAGTATCAGAGATGTTTTACGCTACATGGCATCATCATCTGAATTCCCTTAAGACCTAAACCTAGCCCTAATCAAGCCGATAACCATTATCGCAGTTGATAATATTAGCACCCATGAAGATATAGGTAGTCCTAGCCATGTAGTTATGAATGATCTCTTAGGCCCGTAAATAAATGCTGAGACAAGAGCTATTGAAGTGCCTACTACTAATGCCGTAAACGCTTCATACTTAAGCTTACTAGAGCTACGTAGAATCCATGCAGTTAACGTTATGGGGGCTAATGGTAGTAGGATTACCGAAGAGAGTACAGACATCTCAACAACAAAGCCTGGCCTAAGATATGCTACAATAGAGGCTAAGAGAATTAATATCAAGACGACAATATTAGCTAATATTATGGATTTTCTATGGTCTACCTTACTAATTCTCTTTTCATAGAAATCTCTAACGAAAGAGCTAGCTATGCTTAAGACTATTGAGTTAGCAGTTGATAGAGCTGCTGCTACGATGCTGACGTAGATGAATGAAGCAATAACAGGATTAGCCATTAATAGCAGGGTAGGCGTCACTAAATCCCTATTTGCTACCCTCGCTAAGTAACCCGCTTCACTTAGCGTTCTTGCTAGTAACCCTATTAACACAACTATTATCGTATATAAGAAGCCGTAAATTGCAAAGTATTGTACTAACCTCTTTAATGATTTAGTATTCTTAGGCATATAGATTCTTTGAACTACTTGGGGGTTTGTTATGGCAAAGAATAGCCATGGTATCGTGAATGCGAGGAATGTAGGTATTGACCAAAAGTCTGTAAGCCCGGAAATTCCTGTCTTATCCATGAACTTAACTATGTCATGTATGTTTAAACCTAAGCTAGGTATTAAGTATGCTACTAACCATCCTATGTATATTAATGCAGCGCTAATCATCCATAAACCCTGGTAGGCATCAGTTGATGCAACACTCCATATCCCAGCAATAACAATCCACAGTATAGCTAGTATAGCTGCCACAACTACCCCAGTTATGTAGCCTAAGCCTATACCTTCGAATATACTTCCAATACCTATTAGCTGTGCTGATATGTAGGGTATTAACGCCACTAAGTAAATGAAGGCTACCGCCATACCTAGCTTAGGTTCATCGTAGAGATCTGAGATCATCTCCGAAGGACTCACCCAACCCCTACTACGTGCCATGGACCATACACGTGGGGCAAGAACTGCTAATAGCGTAATGGTTGAGAGGAGGTAGGCTAATTCAAATCCTAAGGCACCCACACCCGTAGCGTAAGCAAATCCTACTAACCCTATCATCATGAAGGCACTGTAAGTTGTTGCTGCATATGTCATTGATGAAAGGAAGCCGCCAAGTCTATAACCTGCAACGAAATACTCTGATGTAGTTTTAACCCCAAACCTACGTGATATAAAAGCTATGATTGTGCCAATGGTGATATAGAGTACTAAAATAGTTATGAACGTGGTAATCACTTAAACCACCTCCTCTCAACAAACACTATCGTGATAACTATCCATGCCAGTACAAGTAGTGACCAAAAGAGGAAGAGAGTAAACCCTCTAGGACCCTTTAAGATCATGTAAGGTATCACATAATGTGATAGAATAAGGCATATCGATATTACGATGTAAATCACTACATCTCTGGTAAGGCCCATAAGGACCCCGAACGAACGTTCGGGAGCAGGGATAAAAAGGTTATAGCTAAGTAAGTTCATGAGGTACGAGCTATTGTCTAAAGTGAAGGAGTTAATACTTAAGATCATCAGTGAAAACCCTGACGGAGTACCTCAATCATCAATACATAAAACCTTGGGTATCTCCAAGAGTAGAGCTAGTGAGATATTAAGGGAGTTAGAGAGATTGGGCGTGATAGTAAGGATTAAGATAGGTAATCAATACATAGTTAAGGCAACTAAGTACATTAAAGGGGAATCACTAACTCCATCTAAAGTTCTTAGATTAGGTATCGTATGGTCTAGTGAATATCCCTTCATAACGCCCTTTGCTAAGATGGTTAAGGAGCGTTTAAACATGAGCTTAGAAGTGATTGTATACCCTAACGCCTTAAGTGCTACTTGGTCTCTCGTAAGGGGTGATGTAGATCTCGTATTAAGTCCTCTCATAACTCAATTATATGCTTACTCACTAACGAAGTCATTAAAAATAATTGGTGGTGGTGCCTATGGGGGCTCCTTAATACTTGAAAATACTAAGTGTAAGGGTGATGATGTAGCATCAAGTGAACTTTCAGCAATGGATGCTTGTAGAGCTATCGCTAGTAAGGAGGTTATAGGCGTAGTAGGGAAAACATATTACTTTAGTAATCCCCAAAGAGATGTAGTTAAATTTTATCGTGAAGGTAGAATTAAGTACTTCGTCATATGGCATCCACTAACAGAGAAATTAATGTCCTTAGGACTTAAGAAAATCGCTAGTTGTAGTGACTTAGGAATTAACTACTGCTGTACGTTAGCTTCATCAATAAAATTAGATTGGAATTTAAGGGCCAAGATATCCAACATATATCAGGAATCAATAAATGAATTCTTAAAGAGTCCTGAAAAATGGCTTGAGTGGTACTCACTTAGGGTTGGAATACCAATTGATATCTTAAGAAGAGGTATTAAGATGTATGGGTTTAGACCTTATTTAAACAAAACCCTCATTAGAGAAATGCTTAATAAAGTCGGCATTAACCTTCCAAGTCCTGATGTATTAAATGAAGCTTTAGAGTTACACTAAATGTTCTTGTTGAACTAGGGCTCTTGCTCTATCTAATATTCAATTTATCACCTGCTCTTAGAGCGACATATTTATCAGGATATTTCATTGCTAAGTATTCCTTCACTAAAGCGCCAGAGCAATGTAATGGTGCTATGAAGCGTGCCTTACCTGCGATGTAGTCTATCTCATTGAGTGGAGGGCTATGGAAACCTCCAATAATTAAGTAGATATCATTAATCCCTGTTACCTCCAATGCCTTATCAATAATAGTCTTAAGACCTGGATGAGAGCATCCAACAAGTATTACTAAACCCTTACCCTTGACATAAATTACCATTGAATGCTCCCTAATACCCCATAACCTAAGTCTTAAAGGTCCTGTAGACCATACAGATGATGATATGGTTAAAGGTTTATCTACCACTATAGGCTTTAATCCCCACTCAATAAGATAGCTAACATCCCCTGGTGGTGTATAAATGTTTAATGAAGGCTTAATACTTCCTACATATTTAAAACCCCCATAGTGATCTCCGTGATGATGACTTAAGAATCCAAAATCTATACTTTTTAAATCTAACCCTAATTCCTCAGCATTGTACCTTATTACACTGGCACTCCCTCCTGAGTCAAAGAGTGCTTTCCACTCATTGGTCTCAACATAGAGACTTAAACCCCATTCACTAATAAATCCTTCATTAGCTTCATTATCTACTAACACGTATATGCTCGCTTTACTTAGTGTCAATATTTTATCCCAGTAAGTTTAGGCTAACCTCAACCTTATTAACTAATTCCTCAAGGGATACCTTGCGTGCCTTGTTCTTCAACATGGCGACACCACTCCATGATTTTTCATGCATACTTAAAACCTCCTGAAAGCTTAGAGCATCTAAGTCACCTACATACCTCCTTAAGATATTCTTAAGTTTGTAGAGTCTATATGCAGTTATAGGCTTGAACCTCCAGAGAGCATGCTCTAGGAAATCTTCTAGAGGTATTCTTGAATATACTTTACCCTTAGAGTGTTCCTTCCTTAACACTTCCTCAATAAAGCCTTCATCCTCTATATCCTCCCTTACATTAAACTCATATAGCGTCTTATACGGGCATAGTGAACAAGAGACTCTAGGTAGTCCATCCTTATATGCTGGATGTATTAGATCATACTTCCTGACTATGTCCATAATATCGATAATAGGCATAAATTCAACAGGTGTGAATTTCTTCTTACTTGCTATGAAGCCATCCTTTAACCTTTTCAAGAGCCTTAATGCCCTCTTTGGTGACTCAAAAATTCTGTCGGCAACACCCTCAATTACATTAGGGTTTCCTCTAACTACCTTCCTTATGGGTCTAACCTTGAAGTACGTACACCACCTATTACCTCTTCTAGGTAAGCCTAACCATCTAAGCATCTTCTTAACATACCTTCTCTTAGGCTCTACGACCTCAATATTAATACCTAAACGTTTACTGACGAAATCAACGAACTTAATATTCCTTAGTGCTTCTAAGTAAGGCATGAAAACATACATTACCCTTAACTTAAAGTCTATATATTCTTGAAGTTTCAATGAAATTATTAAAGCAGCAGTTGAATCCTTACCACCACTATAAGTTAAGACCAATGTCCTACCCTCTAAGTAGGTCTTAACACGTTTAGCTATGAGTTTTACAACTTCTTCTAAGTCATCAAATGTCTTAATATGTAGGTAAGGAATTCCTTCAACCCACTTACCTATGAAGAGTCTCTCATGATCTGCCTCTATGTACTCCTTACCTCTTAAGAATCTTCCTATGTTAATGGCTACATCCGGGTCTATCCATAAGAATAAGTCACATTTACCTTCACTACATACGTTTAGAACATCACCACCACTTCCTACGGATGTTATCTTCCCCTTCCATAGTAGGGGGTAAAATTCGGTCATGAAGACACCTTAAATGTCAGTAGCGACCGTTATCCTCATCTAGTAGTTATCAGAGCCCCCATTATCCTCATCCATCACTACGTCATACTTACGAGGGTTTTAAGTATTAAGTGTAAAATTTAAGTTCATTTTCAAGCTGCTCTACGAATTCACGAACTATTTTAACCCTTCTTAAGGCCTCCTTACGACCTACCTCAGTATACATTACCTTAGGTAGATTCAGTATCTTCTCCTTAAAGTGCTCTAGTGAGTCTTTAATGGATCTACCTATATGGCATGAGTATAGGAAGACCCTAGCTATACCTATTGAGCCTAGAGCGTCAAGCTTGTCTGCATCACTAACTATCTTAGCTTCTAAGGACTTAGGTTCCACTCCTGAGGTATAGGAATGAGCTTCAATAGCCTCAATAACCTTCTCCAACTTATCCTTAGGGTAATTAAGTACTTCAAGTAATCTTCTAGCAAGTATTGCAGATTCATGCGCATGTTCATCCCCACCGCAAAGTCTACCAATGTCATGAAGTAGTACAGCAATCTCTATAACCTCCTCATCAACTTCATAAAATTTTGAAAGCCATAAGGCCAGTTTCCTCACTCTCTCAACATGAGGATATCCATGTGCATCATCATCACCCATAACACACCTGACGAACTCCTCTATGACCTTAATTAACTCCTTCCTTTTCACCTTATCACCCAGTAAATTATTGCACAATATATCCTTTACATTACATAGCTAAATTCTTAAAGCTATTATAAGGCACTAGGGTTCAGCCACATGACCATTAAGTAATTCATAAGGTGTTACTAATTATTACTAATACGAGCCATTTCGTTAAATACTCGAAATCAGGGTATTAGCTAGGTTAATAAGGTTATCATGCAGGGATGCTACTGGAGGCTTATTAATTCCCTAGTATCCTATACTTGAGTGAGTAAGAAAGTAAGAGAGCATTACAGTAATACGGACATCGCCAAGTGCCGAGGTGAAGGAGTTGATATGGAGGAATAACAATGGAGGAATACGATGTCCCAGATGCGGGGGGGTCATGGAGACGCTGATTGAGAGGGAGGAGAACGGTAATAACGTAAGAAGGGTAAGACATGTAATAAGATGCAAGTACTGTGGTCATAGAGTAATAGTGCAGGAGATAATACTAAGACATACCCCCCAAGGGCTCATAAGGGTAAGTAGAATCACATGATTTTTCCCTACCTACACTTCAAGTTTACAATTAAAGCAATGCAAGCTTTAGATGAACTTTTCTAAAACCTCTATTAATGCAACTATATGAGGTAAAGGAATAATTAGTGATAGCCCACTAAACTTTTGAGAAGTCATATTAGTAAGGGTATCGGACTTACCGTAATGATCTATATACTCTTTAATGAAGGTTTTAAGAAATTCCTTAAATCCCGATATATTAGTTAGGTAAAAGTACGACGATATTAAGAATGTTGCTAACAAATCCCATGACTTAGGATCTAAGCTCTCAGACTTAATAGCTTGTTCAGCATCTATAACGTAAATCTTATTATTACTTATCAGAAAATTTGATGGCTTTACATCACCTAGTGCGTAATTGTTATAGTGGATTTCAGCTAATAGCCTAGCTAGTTTTTGGGTATCATCTCTTGACTTATAGCTTATAATATTCCCGTCAATAAACTCCCTAATAATTTCAAGCTCCTTTTCATCAAACCTTAATATCTTTGGTACCCGGAAGTACCTCCATGAATTAGTGAAGAAC